>JAQGJH010000024.1 GCA_028290705.1 Hyphomicrobiales bacterium | reverse complement strand
AGCGCGCCATGCTGGTGCGCCTTGTCGGCGATGGCCTTGAGGTCGCGCACGTTGCCGAACACGTCCGGCGTCTGCACGACGACGCACGAGACGCTGTCGTCGATTTGCGCCAGCAGATCTTCGGTCGCAGTCACGTCGGGCGTCTGCACGACCACGCAGGACACGTCCTTGTCGATGGCGGCGAGAAGATCCTCGCTCGCGCGCACGTCTGGCGGCAGCGTCGTCACCTCGTCGCCCGCCATGGCGGATTGCGTGCGGACCACGGCGGCGTAATGCGGATGCAGCCCGCCCGAAACCACGGCCTTGCGGCGCTTGGTGATGCGATGCGCCATCAGCACCGCCTCGGCGCATCCCGTCGAGCCGTCGTACATCGACGCATTCGCCACATCCATGCCCGTGAGGGTCGCGACCTGGGTCTGGAACTCGAACAGATATTGCAGCGTGCCCTGCGAAATTTCGGGCTGGTACGGCGTGTAGCTGGTGAGAAATTCCGAGCGTTGGATCAGATGGTCGACGGTGGCGGGCACGTGATGCCTGTAGGCGCCGCAGCCGACGAAGAACGGCGCGCTGCCGGCCGTCATGTTGCGGGAGGCCATGCGGCCGAGCAATCGCGCGACGTCCTGCTCGGTCTTGCGACGCGGCAGATCCACGGGCGCGGCCAGCCGCTTGTCGGCCGGAATGTCGGAGAACAGATCGTCGATCGTGTCGACGCCGATCCGCGCCAGCATGTCGGCGCGGTCGTCGTCCGTCAGAGGAAGATAACGCATCGTCGGTCCTCGCTCGACATCAACCGAGTGTCTTCAGAAAATCCTGATAGGCGGCTTCGTCCATCAGGTCGTCGAGTTCGCCCGCGTCAGCGACGCGAAGCTTCAGAAACCAGCCGCGCCCAGCCGGATCTTCGTTGACGGTGGCGGGCGTCGCCTCGAGTTCCGGATTGATCTCGACGACTTCGCCCGAGACCGGCGCGTAGACTTCGCTCGCGGCCTTGACGCTTTCCACCACGGCGGCCTGCGCACCCTTGGCGACTTCGAGCCCGGGAGCCGGAAGCTCGACGAACACGACGTCGCCCAGTTGCGCCTGCGCGTAATCGGTGATGCCGATGGTGGCGACGTCGCCCTCGAGCCGGATGTATTCGTGATCCTTTGTGTAACGGGTCTGCGACATCACTTGCCTCGATAATAGCGGGTGGGAACGAAGGGCATGGAGACGACGGTCGCGGCCAGCGGGCGGCCGCGCACGAGAATGTCGACCTGCGCGCCAGGCGCTGAAAAGGCCGCGTCGACATAGCCCATGGCGATGGGGCGACCGAGCGAGGGAGCGAAGCCGCCGGAGGTGACGCGGCCGAGCGGCGCACCGTCGCGCGAGAGGATTTCGGCGCCTTCGCGCGCCGGGGCCTTGCCGTCGAGCGAAAGGCCGACGCGACGGCGCTTCGGGCCTTCGGCGATCTGTTGGCGCACGACGTCCGCGCCGGGGAAGCCGCCCTCGAGGCGGCGGCGCTTCGAGATGGACCACAGCAGGTCGGCCTCGACCGGCGTCGTCGTCTCGTCGATGTCGTGTCCGTAGAGACAGAGACCGGCCTCGAGCCGCAGCGAATCACGCGCGCCGAGGCCGACGGGCTTCACCTCCGGGTGAGCCAGCAGATCGCGGGCAAAGGCCTCGGCCAGCGTGTCGGGGATGGATATTTCAAAACCGTCCTCGCCCGTATAGCCGGAGCGCGACACGAACAGTTCCGCGCCCCGGTGCTCGATGCGCTGCATCGACATGAAAGGCTGGTCGGCCACGCCGGGCAGGATGCGCGACAGGGTTTCGGCCGCCTTCGGGCCCTGCAGGGCCAGCAGCGCACGATCGGTCAGGGCGACGAGAGCGAGATCGGGAAAGTGCGCGGCGACATGGGCGAAATCATGCGCCTTGCGGGCGGCGTTGACGACGAGGAACAGCCGCTCGCCGCCATCGGCGGAGCCCGGCCAGCGCGTCGCCATGAGGTCGTCGAGAATGCCGCCCCGCTCGTCGAGGAATTGCGTGTAGCGGATGCGGTCCAGCGCCAAGGCCGCGATATCGCCCGGCACGAGGCTCTCGAAGCGTTCGACGACGTTCGGCCCGGTCAGGAAGGCCTGACCCATGTGCGAAACGTCGAAAAGGCCGGCGGCGGCGCGCGTGTGCTGATGCTCTGTCAGAATTCCGGTGGGATATTGGATGGGCATGTCGTAGCCCGCGAAGGGCACCATCTTGGCGCCGAGTTCGCGATGCAGTGCGTTGAGCGGCGTCAACGCCAGCAAAGCTGGCTCGGCGGCGGCGGAAACTTGCCCGGTCGGTGGATGGACGTCGGTCATCGGGTGCCAGAGTCAGGAGCGCGTCTCGACAGCGGCAGCCGTTGGCTCCCGCTTCGCGCCCCCTCTGTCCCGGTACCTGAGAGATTTCCCGCCCGTCCGCAGTGCCGGACCGGCGGTTACGCCCTTCGGTGGACCCTGACGCTCGCGGCCCAAGTCCGCGCGCGCCGAATCGCTTTCCAGAGTGTCATCCCCTCGCGGTCCATCTGCCTGAGCGTTTCCGGGGCGGTTGCGCCTTCGGCGCCGGTTCGGGCAATCGCCCTGGCCGGACTCTTCCGCGTGGGGTCTTTGTCTGACGTCCCGACCCTGCCGACTGGCCTCCGGAGAGTCAACCGCATCGCAGCATGAGAGCCGAGCTTATCCAGAGCCGTTTGCAGGCGCGGAAGTTCAGCGGCCGGCGCGGCCCTGCTCGAACCCGACCACGACCATATAGTCCTCGTTCGCCTGCTCGCGCGTATAGGGCACGGTCAGCGGATCGGACACGACCGTGAAGGTCGCCTGCGCGCCGCCCGGCGGGATCGTGGCCGAAACGCGATAGGACTTCGAGGTCAGCACCTTCTGGTCGCTCTCGCGACGAATGCCGACCCGCACCGGAACCGAGAAGGACCCTGCCCCGCCGGCCGGTCCCGCCAGCACGCGGCCGGTGACGCCGACCCGGATGCTGATCTGGCCGTTGGCCACGGTGCATTCGCGCGACATGTCGCCCAGCGAATATTGATGACGGATGTTGCCGCCCGCCATGATGCGGACCGCCGCCGTGCCCTCGGGCACGTCAATGAACGGACATTCAACCTTGTCCACAGGCTTCATGTCGAGCGCGGCAGGCGCGGTCGGGGAATTGAAGGCGATGAGATTGCCGATGGTGGAGCCGCCGCCGCTGCAACCCGTCAGCGCCAGCGCCGACGCGCCGACCACGAAAATCCTGCCCAGTCCGTTCACGCCCAAACCCAGCATCGATGTCTCCTCACGCGTGACCGCCGTCGCGTGCGACCGCCGGGGTTCCGCTTACCATGTTTGACGGGTCGGTCGCCAGCGCGCAGCGACGCGCGCCGAACGCGATTCACGGGAGTTTCTCGTAGCCATCCTTGAAGCCCGTCAGGATCATGGGAAGGCCGACACCCTCTTCGGGCGTGTTGAAGATGATGAAGGTGGCGTTGGTTCCGCCGCGAAGCTGCTCGAGCAGCTTGTCCTCCATCACGACCTCGGCGATGCACCCGGTGGGCAGGCATCGGACGAAACCGGCGCGGCCGACATCGGTCTGGTCGACCTTGAGGCCAAGCCCGGCGGGAAGCAGCACGCCGAGCGGCGCGATCACGCGCAGCAGACGCGACTTGTTGTCGGCCGTCTTGAGGACGATCACCACCAGGTTGACGTTCGGCTTGTCCTCGGCGGCGATCGACTGGATCAGCGCGCATTGCTCGCGGGACGCGCCCGGTGGCGTCTCGCACCGCATTTCCCAATCACCGAATTTGGCCTTCACCATGCCCTGGGCCGCGGCCGGCGCGGGCAGCAGGCAGGCAGCCAGCAGGAGTGAGAAAGCGGCCGCGACCCTGCGGCCGACCTGCGCCCGGCTGCGGCATGATGATCCTTGCTGCATGGCTTCTTCCATTTCTCTCCGGCGGTTTCGGGGTTGGATCCCCGGCGGCGCGCGCGGCTCCGGGTGGTTGGGTAGCAAATGACCCGGTCCTGTCAACCCGAAGCCGGCTGACGCGAGGCGGGCCGAAAAGCCTGCGGCATGTTCGCCGGCCCGCCGGAGCCTGCGCGAAGATCGCCCTGCAATCGCGAGATTCTACGGGCTCCGCCGCAGTTCGAGCGGTCTTATGCCGCATGAATGCCGAGTTTGGACCTTGTTGCGCTTGTGCGTGCTTTGTGGTTTGGAACACCAAGGCGCCGCTTCTTCGTGGGCGGCCGACGCGGACGTCCGAATCCCGGGGGGCGACCGCGCGCGAAGACGACTAAACCCCGGTACGCCGCAGCAGGAGCGACGACGTTCATGAGACAAGGCCAGATCGGTGCGCAGGCACGGCACACCAACGTCTTGAAGGGGGCCTCGCGCCTCGCGGCCGGGGCGACGCTCGCCGGGCTGCTTTCCGTTTCGGCCGTTTCCGCCGTCATTGCGCAGACTCGGGAAGGCTCGTCCTACTCGGCGCCCGGCCAGATGGGCATGCTCGAGCCGGTGACGCCGATCGGCCAGGAGATGCAGTTCTTCCACAACGGCATCCTGCTTCCGATCATCATCGCCATCACGCTGTTCGTGCTCGCCCTGCTCATCTACGTGGTGATCAAGTTCAATTCCGCCGCCAACCCGACGCCATCGCGCACGACTCACCACGTCGGCCTCGAAGTGGCCTGGACGGTGGTGCCGCTGATGATCCTCGTGGTCATCGCCTACCCGTCCTTCACGCTGCTGACCCGCCAGCTCACCATTCCCGAAGCCGACGTGACCATGAAGGTCACGGGCAAGCAGTGGTACTGGACCTACACCTATCCGAAGGAACAGGCCGGCGGCTTCGAGTTCGATTCGAACCTGCTCGACCAGGCCAAGCTCGAACCCGGCAAGCTCCGGCTGCTGGACGTCGACAACGAGGCCGTGGTGCCGGTCGGCAAGACCGTCCGGCTGCAGGTCACGGCCGACGCCGTCGGCGTCATCCACTCCTTCGTGATCCCGGCCTTCGGGGTGCGTATCGACGCCGTGCCCGGCCGGCTGAACGAAACCTGGTTCCGCGCCGAGCGCGAGGGCGTCTATTACGGACAGTGCTCCAAGCTGTGCGGCAAGGATCACGCCTACATGCCGATCGCCTTCCGGGTGGTCAGCGAAGAGCAGTACCAGGCCTGGCTGACGCAGGCGAAGGGCAAGTTCGCTTCCACGCCCAACAGCGTGACCTTCGCGGACGCCTCCGCAACCCGGCAGTAATCCGGCCAGACATCTCGCCATTCGATTTTTTCGAGGACCCCCGATGGCAACGACCGCAACGGACCATCACCACGACGCCCATCCGATTCCAACCGGATGGCGGCGGTATATCTATTCGACGAACCACAAGGACATCGGCACGCTCTACATCATCTTCGCGATCTTCGCGGGGATCATCGGCGGCGCGCTCTCGATCGCCATGCGGGCGGAACTCGCCGGCACCGGCATCGGGGTCTTCCCGGGCATCTCCAGGATGCTGTCGGGCGACGGTTCGGTCGATGCCGCCAAGAACATGTACAACGTGTTCATCACGGCCCACGGCGTCATCATGATCTTCTTCATGGTCATGCCCGCGCTGATCGGCGGCTTCGGCAACTGGTTCGTGCCGCTGATGATCGGAGCGCCCGACATGGCGTTCCCGCGGATGAACAACATCTCGTTCTGGCTGCTGCCGGCGGCGTTCCTGCTGGCCCTGACGTCGATGTTCGTCGAAGGCGCGCCGGGTGCGCAGGGCTTCGGCGGCGGCTGGGTCATGTATCCGCCCCTCTCGGGCAATACCGGACATCCGGGCCCCGCGATGGACTTCGTCATCCTGTCGCTGCACGTGGCGGGCGCTTCGTCGATCCTGGGGGCGATCAACTTCATCACCACGATCTTCAACATGCGCGCGCCGGGCATGACGCTGCACAAGATGCCGCTGTTCGCCTGGTCGGTGCTGGTGACGGCCTTCCTGCTGGTCCTGTCGCTCCCGGTTCTCGCCGGCGCCATCACCATGCTGCTGACGGACCGCAACTTCGGCACGACCTTCTTCGATCCGGCCGGCGGCGGCGATCCGATCCTGTTCCAGCATCTGTTCTGGTTCTTCGGTCACCCGGAAGTCTACATCCTGATCCTGCCGGGCTTCGGCATCATCAGCCACATCGTGTCGACCTTCTCGCGCAAGCCGGTGTTCGGTTACCTCGGCATGGCCTACGCGATGGTGGCGATCGGCGTGGTCGGCTTCGTCGTCTGGGCTCACCACATGTACACGGTGGGCCTGTCGCTCAACACGCAGCGCTACTTCGTGTTCGCCACCATGGTGATCGCGGTGCCGACCGGCATCAAGATCTTCTCCTGGATCGCGACCATGTGGGGCGGGTCGATCTCGTTCCGCGTGCCGATGATCTGGGCCGTGGGCTTCATCTTCCTGTTCACGGTGGGCGGCGTGACCGGCGTCGTGCTGGCCAATGCGGGCATCGACCGCTACCTGCACGAGACCTATTACGTCGTGGCGCACTTCCACTACGTGCTGTCACTCGGGGCCGTGTTCGCCCTATTCGCGGGCTTCTACTACTGGTTCCCGAAGATGTCGGGCTACATGTACAACGAGTTCCTCGGAAAGCTGCATTTCTGGATCATGTTCATCGGCGTGAACCTGACCTTCTTCCCGCAGCACTTCCTCGGCCTCGCGGGCATGCCGCGCCGCTACATCGACTATCCTGACGCCTACGTGCTCTGGAACCAGATCTCGTCCTACGGCTCCTATCTGTCGGGCATCGGCGTGCTGGTGTTCCTGTATCTGGTCTTCGAGGCTTTCCAGAAGAAGCGCCTCGCGGGCGACAATCCCTGGGGCCCGGGCGCCACGACCCTGGAATGGACGCTGAGCTCGCCTCCGCCGTTCCACCAGTTCGAGACGCTGCCGAAGATCACCGGCACGGACCACTAAAACCTTCTCCGGCGGCGGCCATGTCTTCACATGGATGCCTGCCGCCGGAGCCTTCCTTCGAGGAGCCCCCGACCGCGGCGCTCCTCCAACGAGGGCTTCCACTTCCTCGACGCCAGCCCGGCTCAGGTCCGGACGGGGCGGACGTTCAAGCGCCGTGTTCCGCATCCGGAACCGGCACGTTGGTTACGGCAGCAAAGCCGCGCAGCGGCAGGGTGGTCGATGAGTTTCGTCAGCCGGCACGACATCGTTTCCGAAATGCCCGCGCGGGTGTCCGATGCGGATCCGCGGGACTTCCTCGCGCTGCTCAAGCCGCGCGTGATGTCGCTCGTCATCTTCACCGCCCTGGCGGGCTGGCTGATCGCGCCGGGCCAGACGCATCCGTTCATCGCCTTCGTGTCGCTGCTGGCCATTGCGGTCGGGGCCGGCGCCTCGGGCGCCCTGAACATGTGGTACGACGCCGACATCGACGCCAAGATGAGCCGGACGCGGACGCGGCCGATCCCCGCCGGGCGCGTGACGCCCGAGGAAGCGCTGGGCTTCGGCCTGACACTTTCGGCTTTTTCGGTAGTGACCCTCGCACTGGTGGCCAACTGGCTCGCAGCCTCGCTGCTGGCCTTCACGATCTTCTTCTACGCGGTCGTCTACACGATGTGGCTGAAGCGCTCGACGCCGCAGAACATCGTCATCGGCGGCGCGGCCGGCGCCCTGCCGCCCATCGTCGCCTATGCGGCCGCGTGCAATTCCGTCAGCCTGTCCAGCATCGTGCTGTTCGCCATCATCTTCATCTGGACGCCGCCGCATTTCTGGGCGCTGGCGCTGGTGAAGTCGGCCGATTACGCCCGCGCGGGCGTGCCCATGATGCCCAACGTCAAGGGTCCGGATCGCACCCGGCTCGAGATCCTGCTCTACACGATCGTCCTGGCTCCCGTCGGCGTGCTGCCCGCCCTCATGGGCTTCGCCTCGCCGGTCTATGGCGTGGTTGCGGTGGCGGGCGGCGCCGGCATGCTGGTCTTCGCCGCACAGGTCTTTGGACGCCGCGAGGGCGAGGTCGCCGACAAGGCGGCGCGCAAGCTCTTCGGCTTTTCGATCCTGTATCTGTTCGCGCTGTTCGCCGTCATCGTGGTCGAGAACAGCATCGCGCCCGTCCTGCGCTTGCTCGGTCAGGGGTGAGGCCGTGAACGAGACGCCCCATCGCGACCCCTCCCCCAAGGGACAAACCAACCCGCTCGAAGGCGTGCGCCTCACGCCCGAACAGCAGAAGAGCCGCCGGTCGCGCAATATTGCGATCGCGGTCTGCGTCGGCGTTCTCGTGGTGATCTTCTATGCGCTCACCATCGTGAAGCTTGGTCCCGGCATTCTGGAAAGGCCATTGTGAGATGACCCCGGATCCCACCCCCTGCAAGGCATCGCTCGAGCGGCGGCACAGGAAAGTCGCCGGAACGGTCGTGGCCTGCGTCTTCGGCATGATCGGCATGTCCTATGCGGCCGTGCCGCTCTACGACATGTTCTGTCGCGCGACGGGCTATGGCGGCACGCCGCAGGTCGCCGACAGGGAAACCGACAAGCGCGGCGAGCGCATCATGACGGTGCGGTTCGACGCCAACGTGTCGTCCGATCTACCCTGGAGCTTCGAGCCGGACGTCGATTCCATCAGGATACGGACCGGCGAGACCGCGACGATCTTCTACAAGGTGCGCAACAAGTCGCAGCGCTCGACCACGGGAATCGCCTCCTACAACGTGGCGCCCGACCAGACCGGCATGTTCTTCAACAAGATTTCCTGCTTCTGTTTCACCGAGCAGACGCTGGGGTCGGGCGAGACGATGGAAATGCCCGTCGTGTTCTATCTCGACCCGGAACTCGAAAAGAACGACGTGATGAAACACGTGCGGAGCGTCACGCTCTCGTACACGTTCTTCGCGGCGAAGACCCCGGTGGCCTCGGCGAGCGCGAAGCCCGCGCTCTGAGCCATCAAAGCCGCCTTGACCCCCAGCCTTGAACAGGGCAAAGGGCGGATGAACACGGTAATAATGCGGCCTCGCGGCCGACGACGAGACGTCAATCCAAGGGAAGCTGTCATGGCCGACGCCCACGCCAAACCGAACCACGATTACCATCTCGTCGATCCGAGCCCCTGGCCCTTCGTCGGTTCGGTCGCGGCCCTCGTGACGGCGGTCGGGGCGATCATGTGGATGAAGGGCATGGCGCCGTTCGGCCTGAAGGCCGGTCCCTATGTGTTCGGTGCCGGCTTCATCGGCATTCTCTACGTCATGGCGGCGTGGTGGACCGACGTCGTCAAAGAGGCGGAACACGGCGGCTACCACACGCGC
>JAQGJH010000020.1 GCA_028290705.1 Hyphomicrobiales bacterium | reverse complement strand
GATGGCGACCACCGAAAGCATGACCGGCACTTCGATCAACACGCCGACGACGGTCGCGAGCGCCGCGCCCGATTGCAGCCCGAACAAGCTGATGGCGGCTGCGACGGCGAGTTCGAAGAAATTGCTGGCGCCGATCAACGCGGAGGGTCCGGCGACGCAATGCGCCTCGCCGGTGGCGCGATTGAGCAGATAGGCCAGGCCCGAGTTGAAATAGACCTGGATCAGGATCGGAACAGCGAGCATGAGAATGATGAGCGGTTGAGCGAGGATCTGCTCGCCCTGAAAACCAAACAGCAGAACCAGCGTTGCGAGCAGGGCCGCAATGGAAATCGGGCCGAGACGAGCCATCAGGCGCTGGAGTGCCGCTTCTCCTGCGCCGGAAACGATGGCGCGCCGTATGAGTTGTGCGACGATCACCGGCACGATGATGTAGAGCGCCACGGACAAGACCAGTGTGTCCCACGGCACGGCAATGGCCGAGAGCCCGAGGAGGAACGCCACGATGGGCGCGAAGGCGACGATCATGATGGCGTCGTTCAGCGCGACCTGGCTCAGCGTGAAATGCGGTTCGCCGCGCGTCAGGTTCGACCAGACGAAGACCATTGCGGTGCAGGGTGCGGCCGCAAGAATGATGAGGCCTGCGATATAGCTGTCGATCTGGTCAGCAGGAAGCCATGGGCGGAACAGCCATGATATGAAAAACCATCCGAGCAGAGCCATGCTGAAGGGCTTGACCGCCCAATTGACGAACAATGTGACGCCGATGCCGCGCCAGTGGCGGCCGACGTGCCGAAGTGACGAAAAGTCGATTTTCAGCAGCATCGGGATGATCATCAGCCAGACCAGGACGGCGACCGGCAGGTTTACCTTGGCGATTTCGGCCGCACCAATGGTTCGGAACGCCTCGGGCATCAGCCAGCCGAGGGCGACGCCGACCACGATGCAGAAAAAGACCCAGATGCTGAGGTAACGTTCGAAAATCGACATGCGGGAAACCTCAGGCAGTGGCAACGCGGCGACCGTTCTCATCGACGACCCGTTCTCCGTCTTCCTTGTAGAATTCGCCTTTCTGAGGCGGCAGAAGATCGAGCACGAGTTCGGATGGTCGACACAGCCGAACACCTTTCGGCGAAACAACGAACGGACGGTTCATGAGGATGGGGTGCAGCATGATCGCGTCGATCAGAGCCGCGTCGTCGAGAGAGGGATCCTGGAGGTTGAGTTCGTGGAAGGGCGTGCCCTTCTCGCGAAGGATGTCGCGGATCGTCAGGTCGGCGCGCGTCACCAATTGCCGAAGCATCTCTCGTGTCGGCGGCGACTTCAGGTATTCCACGACATGCGGTTCCACACCCGCATTGCGGATGAGCGCCAGTGTGTTGCGCGACGTTTCGCATGCCGGATTGTGATAGATGATCACGTCCATTTTCATGCCGCTCCTTTGCGTGCGTCGGTGGCGCCTTCGCCATGGCCGATTTCGCGGAGCTTTGCCCCGAGCGTGATTTTGTCGAGTGACGACAGCGGCAGGTTGATGAAGGCGTTGATGCGGTTCTTCAGGAACCGCGCAGCGGTGACGAAAGCCGCCCGTTTCTCGACCTCGGTTCCCTCGACCGCCGCTGGATCCTCGATGCCCCAATGCGCGGTCATCGGCTGGCCGGGCCACAAGGGACATGCTTCTCCGGCGGCGCTGTCACAGACGGTGAAGACGAAATCCATCACGGGAGCCTGCGGAACGGCGAAAACGTCCCAGCTTTTGGACGACAATCCCTCGGTCGCGATGTCCAGGTCGGACAGGACCTTCAACGCAATGGGATTGACCTCCCCCTTAGGCTGACTGCCTGCCGAGAAGGCTCGGAAATGCGGATTGCCCGACGCGCGCAAGATGGCTTCGGCCAGGATCGAACGGGCCGTATTTCCCGTGCAGAGAAACAGGACGTTGTAGATCTTCTCAGCCATGGGAGGTCTCCGGGCAGTCGCAGGGCATCGAGAGTTCAGCGATGAGCGGTTCGCAGATCGAGGGCGCGCCGCCACAGCAATCCTTCAATAGAAAGAGCGTGACTTCGCTCAACGTCCCGAGGTTCGCGCGATAGACGATCGAGCGGCTTCGTCGCTCGCTCAGAACCAGGCCGGCGCGCGCGAGAATCGCGAGATGCGTGGAGAGCGTGTTCTGCGGCACGGAGAGTGTTCGGGCGAGTTCACCGGCGGCCAGGCCAGCCGGCTCGGCCTTCACCATCAACCGGAAGGCTTCGAGCCTGGTCGGCTGGGCAAGAGCCGCGAACGCGAGAAGAGCGTTGTCTGTATCCATATATCCAGAATTGCAGAAATGTCGGGCAAAGGCAAGAGGCGTGTGGCCCGTTCTCGTCACGCATGCTGGTCTGTTGCCAGAGACAAGATATCGACATCGTCGCCGAGTTCGCGGCGTGCCGTCTCGACGACGAACCCGTGATGGGTGAAGAGAATCGGCTGGACGGTATCGCCGATGGCTGCGAGCGCCCTGAGCCCGTGCGCGGTGCGCGCATCGTCGAACGATGCGAAGAGATCGTCGCCCAAGAACGGTGGGGGCTCCGCCCGGCGCGCGAAGTCCTCCACATAGGCGAGGCGCAAGGCCAGGTAGAGCTGGTCTCGCGTTCCCTCGCTCATGTTGACGATTTTAACGGAGCCGCCGCTGCTTCGGTGGCCGACGAGGTGGGGCGTGTCGTCCTCGTATTCCTGCCCGAGGCCGCGATATGAGCCGCCGGTGAGCAGTTCGAACAGTTCGCCCGCGCGCATCATCAGCGGTTCCTGACGGCCGACGCGCTGGCGTTCGATCGCGGTTCCGATCATGCGCGCGCCAATGCTGAGCACGGCCCAGTCGCGCGCGGCCTCGACCATCTCGGCTTCTGCGTTTCGGCGTTGCTGTGCGGCGATTTCGGCTCCAACGGCGCTCTCGAGCGCCAGCAGCCGAGTCTCGATGTCGCGGTGGGCCGCGAAAGCTTCATTCCCTGCGAGTTCCAGTGCGCGATCTTCTTCGCGCAGGCGCGCGGCGTCTTGATCCGCGGTGTCCGGATCATGGTTCGCGAGCGCATGGCGTAAGTCGGACTCGGCGCGTCCGTCCGCCGCATTGGCGAGCTCGCTGCGTTTCTGCTCAAGAGCGCGGAGAATTGCGTCGCGGGACGCGAGGCGCCGTCCCACGGCCTCGAAATCGGTTTCGCCCGGCAGCCCCGTGCGCTCGGCCAACAATGTGAGCGCGCGGCCGGCGAGCGCATCCGCGCTCCGGCACTCGGCCAATCGGGCGGCGGCTTCCTGCACGCGGCGGCGCGTCTCTTCGCGGCGCGTGCGGGCGTCCCGCGCCGTCGTGGTGCGCTCAGCAAGGGTTTGCAGGATTGCGTCCGGGGCATTTCCGGCGAGGTCGGGGGCGAGTTCGTCGACGAGCGTCTTGAGGTCAGCCTCGAACTGGCGCGCATCGCGGCGGATCCCGTCGATCCGGCGACGGAGAAGGTTGAGCTGCGTCTCGGCCGCGGGTACGTCGCGCCACGCGTCCAGCACGGCCGCCGCCTCCGATTCGTCTGCCGCCTCGGTCAGGCCGATCCGGGGAAGGGCGGCCCGGAATGCCTTCTGCCAATCGGAGAAGCTTTCCTGCGCCTTGGCTTCGGCCTCTGCTGCCGCTTCGGCGCGCTTGCCCAGATCGCGGATGATCGCCTCGTCGTCGCGGGCCGCGCTCCAGAGCCGCGAAACATTTCCGATCTCGGCGGAAATGCGATCGGCCAGCGCCGGCACCGGCAGTCCCGCCATGGCTTCAAGTCCGAGATCCATGACGAGCGCGTCGAGAGCCGGACGTGCATCCTCGATGCCGCGCTGGCCGGCCGTGTGTTGGCTTTGGCGGTCGCGCCATCGATCGCGCCGTGCGAGCAATCCGTCGATCTCGACCCGCCATGACAGCATGTCGGCCGGCGCAAGAGGCTGAACGTCAGCTTCGCCCCATTGCGCGGTCCATTCCTCGTAAAGTCGCCGCGAGGCGCGTTCGAGATTTGCCCTATCAGTCTCGAAAGCCTCGATGCGGGCGGTCGCTTCCGTCGCCTGGCGGGCTTTGTCCAGATGGGCCGCGACGCGGGTCGCATCGGTCGCACGAGCATCGGCCAGCCGGTCAGCCTCGGCCTTGGCGAGTTCGAAAGCTGCGATGTGCGCGGGCGTCGAAATGGCGTCGGCCGGCGTCGCGCCTCCGAGCAGGATGGCGCTCAGCCTCGACCATCGGGCGTCGCGTTCCGCCCGCGCCGCCGCGATCGCATCGGGTGTCGGGATCGGGCCGCTGGCGGAAAGATCCGACAATGCGCGCGACAGTTGCGCGAGTTCGGCTTTGGCTTTCGCGAGATCGTCCCGGCTTCGCGCGAGGGTTCTTTCGCATTCCTCGAAACGTGCCGAATATGCCTTGATCAGAGCCGGGTTCGGGAAGGAAGCGGCGGCCAGCCGCTCCAGATCGCGCACGGGCGGTGACAGTCGCGCGGCCGCTTCGCCCAACCGCGATTTTTCGGCATCGAGTTCAGGTGCTTCCGCCAGCATGGCTTCGGCGCGCTTGACCACGCCCGCCAGCGCGTTCAGTCTTTCCTCGAAAGGCTTCGGATCGCGCAGGACGCCAGACGCCTGGCGCGACGCTCGCCGAGCCTCCAGCGCCGAAGCCTCGCGCCGGCGGGCGGCCAGGCAGCCATCGCGCGCGGCTTTCAGGGTCGTTCCCTGTTCGAGAAGCGCGGCGAGGCGCACGCGGCTTGCGTCGTCGGGCTGGCGTTCCACGAGGGCCGCCACGTCGGCGAGGCCGAGCCGACGGGCGAGTCTCGACAGCATATCGAGAACGGCGGCATGCTCGCGCTCGACGACCGGCAGATCGACCAAAGCCTTGGCGTATTCGCCCGATTTGATGCGCATCTTCTCGACTTCGCCCGACGCTTCGATGAGTCTGGCGTCGAACTTGATCCCGGCCAGTTCTTCTTCGAGCCGCGTCGAAGCCGCGGATTGCTTTTGCTCTTCCTCCTGCGCACGCCGGGCAGTTTCCACGGCTGCAACAAGGGCTTCTCCGATGCCTGCGGGAAGGTTCGGCGTTTCGCCGAGCGCCGCGAGCGCCGCCTGCGCGTCGTCGATCGCGCGGATGATCGGCAGAGCCCGGCGCAGACGTTCGAGGCGCGAAAATTGTGTCGCGATCTCGGCGCGGCGCGCCCGGAGACGTTCGACTTCGGCGCTTTGTTCGGCCAGTTCGTCGCGCAACTTCTTCAGATCGCCGCCGCGTGTCTCGTGCTCGCGCAAGTCCTTGCGGGCTTTCTCGAAGCGGTCGAGCGCCTGATAAAACAGGCGACTGTTGGCGCGCCGATCGCCGTATATGCCATCTGCCTCGTCCTGCAGCGCTTTCTGGACGTCGGCGAAGCCGCGCAGGCCCGAGGCGGCGGAGAAAAGCGCAGCCCCCAGTTCCCCGTCGCTCTGTTTCAATTCCTCGCTGCTCCGGCGCAGAGCTTCGGCATCGAGCCCGAAGGCGCGCCGGAAGACCGTCCGGGCGACGCCGCCCAGATAGGGGGCCAGCGCATCGTCGGGGAGTGCGACGCCGCTGAGGTCGGCAATCTGGGGTTTGTTCTTGCTGCGTTTGAACGCAAGGGTCGCGCCGCGATGGTCGCGGACGCGCGCCGTCAGCCGCATCTCCTTGCCTGGATGCAGAAAGTCATAGGCGGTCTGCCGCTCGATCCCGAACAGCAGATCCGTGACGGCCGCAAGCGAGCAGCTTTTTCCGGCCTCGTTCGCGCCATGCACGATGTGCAGCTTCGCGTCGGGCCGGAAGACCAACCGCCGGTCCGTGAAGGGGCCATAGCGATCGAGTCCGAGGTCGAGAAGGCGCATGGTTCAGTTTCCCGCCCGTTCAAGCGCGCGGGCGGTCGCGAGGGCGCGCGCGTCCGACATGATCTCGCCGAGGTCGTCCAGGCTCGACACGTCGAGGCCTGCCGGCAATTTCGCCAGAACACGCGCGAGAGTTTCTTCGGCCTCCTTTCGGAGCAAGGGATCGTGCTCCAGCCCGGCGAGCAAGGCTTCCGGGTCCATGCCGCCAGCGCTGGTGCACGATGTACGGGGAGCTTGCGTGGCGACTTTCAGACTTTCCAGCCAGGCGTCCTCGCTCAGATGGTGAAGTCGTGCCTGGACGTCGTCGCGCAGGGCCGTCGCGCGTGATTTCAGCGCGCCATGCAGCGGCGTTTCGCCCACGAGCGTGATGCGCACCGCAGTCAGCCGCCCGTCGGCGGCGGCGAGCGGCGGCGCAACGGCCTTTTGCACGGCCTCGAAGATCGCATGCTCATCGGCGAACTGGGAGACGTCGATCGTCTCGTGCAGCCAGCGCGCCTTGTCGAGAACGAGGGGGCGCAGGCCGGCCACCCGGCCGTCGTCGACAGTCACCAGCAATGCACCCTTGGGGCCGCATTCCCGGACGCTGCGTCCCTGCAGATTGCCCGAATAAACGATCCATGGGTTCTCGTGGAGGACCTGCTGCTCGTGAATGTGGCCGAGCGCCCAATAGTCATAGCCGCGCCCGATCAGGTCCTGGCGGGAGCAGGGCGCGTAAGTCGCGTGCGCCGCATTGCCTTCGAGCGAGGTGTGCAGCATCCCGATGTTGAACCATCCAGGCTCGGCGGACGGGTAGGCGAGAGCGTAATTCTCCTGGGCGACACGATCGGCGAAGCTTCGCCCGTGAATCGCGACTTTCAGCTCGGGCAGCTTCTTCGTTTCCGCTCTTCGTGATGAAAACTCACGGATCCCGTCCGGCAGAGCGACGGCCCGGGAGATCTCGCTCTCGGCGTCGTGGTTTCCGCGGATGAAAAACACCGGGATTCCGGCTCGGTCCAGCTTGGCCACTTCCCGGTTGAAGAACAGCCCTATGGACGTGTCCTTCCAGTCTCCGTCGTAAACGTCGCCGGCGATCAGGAGGAACGCCACTTTTTCCGAAAGGGCGCAGGCGACAAGGTCCGAAAAGGCATCGCGGCTCGCATGCGAGAAGGCCTTTGCGACGGCCTCGTCCTTCATGGCGAGGCCAGTCAATGGGCTTCCGAGATGAAGATCGGCGGCGTGGATAAAGGTGAAAGCCATCAAAAATCTTGGATCAAAAGGGGAACGTTCACTCCTTGTACCATGACCGAAGCGCCACGCGCTGGTCTCAGAAGCCGATGTACACAGGATTCCAAAAGATTTTATCCATCGAAAACCCTAGGGGCTCCATGTAAAAACCGTGCCGCATTTTTGCCATGTCAAGAAAATCCCTCATTGCTCTTGTGTTTCGAAGTGATGTGGACCATATTAGTCAAGTCGATGGACGGCCAGATGACTTGTCTCGCGCTGAAGAAATTCGCGCCAAGGTCAAACTCTTCTCTCCCGAAAAAGCAAGTTCGACGGCCCGCCTTTGCGCGGGTACGCAATATCTATGTCTTAGAAAAGGAAGTTTCCATGGCTAAGGGAACTGTTAAGTGGTTCAACGCTGAAAAAGGTTTTGGCTTCATCGCTCCGGATGGCGGCGGAAGCGACGCCTTCGTTCATATCAGCGCCGTCGAGCGTTCGGGCATGAGCGACCTGCGTGAAGGCCAGAAGGTCGAGTACGAACTCGTCTCCGATCGCAAGAGCGGCAAGATGTCTGCTGACCACCTCAAGGCGGTCGATTGATCTCTTTGCGGCGGCTCGGGCGTCCCAACAGGGCCCCTTGTAGCTGCCGCGATCCGCATCTTGCTCGAGGTTGACCACGGATGTACTGGCGACCGGGGTAGGGTGCGGAACAAACTCTGAATGAGGCCCTCCGCGGCTTCGAAGCCTCGCGTCCTTCACGGACGCGGGGCTTTTTCATGTCCGGACGCACTGCCGGCAGGCACATCAAAACTAATTCATGTTCTGGCTGGCTCTGCGTTTTGCCTGTAAGTACGAGGACATACGCCGGAGGTTTCGTGACGCGTCTTCGTCTTGCCATGGCCTGTTTCGCTGCGCTCGCCCTGACGGGTTGCGCCGGACGTCCCGAGGGAGTTCTCACGCCCGTCGGGTATGAGACACCGGGAACGTCCCGCGTCGATCTGCTGGTTGCGACGACGCGCAGCGACGAGGGTGCGACGCGAGGACAGATGTTTACCGGCGAGCGTGGCGTCGGCTTGCGATTCGCAGATATCAGCGTGTCGATCCCGCCCGATCAGGTCCGACAAATCGGCGAAGTCCAATGGCCCGCCAAGGTTGTCGCCGATCCCGCCCGCGAGTTTGCGACGCTGCGCGCCGATCGGATCGACCAGAAGGAAGCCCTCGCGCGCTTCCATGCGCGCCTGAAGCGCACCAAACACCGCAACGTGTTGCTGTTCGTGCACGGCTACAACACGCGCTTCGAGGAATCGGTCTATCGCTTCTCGCAGATCGTTCACGACTCGCGCGCGCCGGCCCTGCCTTTGTTGTTCACATGGCCCTCGCGCGGCAGGCTTCTGGCCTATACCTACGATCGCGAAAGCACCAATTATTCGCGCGATGCGCTGGAAGCCATTCTGCAAACTCTCGCCAAGGATCCGGCGGTCGGCGAAATCTCCATCCTGGCCCATTCGATGGGAAACTGGGTGACGCTGGAGGCCTTGCGGCAGATGTCGATCCGGAACGGTCGCATCGCCCCGAAGATCAAGAGCGTGATGCTGGCCGCACCCGACGTGGACGTGGATGTGTTCAGGCGGCAGATCGCCACGATCGGCGAGCAGCGGCCGCCCTTCGTGCTGTTCGTCTCGCAGGACGACCGTGCGCTGGCGTTTTCCAGCCGGGTCTGGGGCAACACGCCGCGGCTCGGCGCGATCGATCCGCGTGCCGAGCCGTTCCGGTCGCAACTCGAGAAAGAGCGCGTTCAGGTCGTCGATCTGACGACGACCACTTCGGTAGACTCGCTCAATCACGCCAAATTCGCGTCCAATCCGCAGGTCGTGCAGATGATCGGCGGACGGCTCGCGGCAGGCCAGACCTTGAGCGATTCGAAGGCTGGCATCGGCGAAACGATCGGCTTCGTGGCCACGGGCGCCGCCAGCACGGTCGGGCGCGCGGCCAGCATTGCGATCTCGGCTCCGGTGGCGATCGTCGATCCCCGCACGCGCGAAGGTCTCGCCGACCAGTTCCAGGATCTCGGCGGGCAATTGGGCGGGACGGTTTCGAGTGCGGCGGCGGCAGCGGCGATTCCGGTTCGCCGCTGACGATCAGGGACTGCGGAGTTCGCTTTCGCGCACCGCACGCTCGCTGGTGCCGGCCTTGATGCGATAAGAGACTTCGCCGCTCTGATCGGCCGGCATGAGCCGGACAATTTCATAAACCGTCGCGGCGCTCGGCTTGGAGCTCGAGAAGCCCAACTGGTTCAAGAGCACCATGTCACTGCATTTGAATTTGTGGGTCATCCCGGCTCCCTGGGTCGTGTGGCAGATGTCTTACTTGCGCGCCTTGCGGGCGGCGTAGCGTGCGTCACGCGCAGCCTTTTTCTCAAGTTCGGCGCGCTCTTTCTCGGCCTGCTGTTCGGCTTCGGCGAGCTTGGCGAGCTTGGCCTCTTACTCGGCGAGGGCAGCGGCCTTGACCGCTTCTTCGGCCTTCACCTTCTCGGCCTCGCGGCGAGCTTCTTCCTTCTGGACGTTGCGCTTTTCCCGTGCCTCGGCGACGGCTGCGCGGGCGGCCTGGCGTTCCAGCATGGCGGCGTCGTCAGGCGCTGGCCGCTGCAGGAATTTCGCGGCCATCGCCTTTTTCGCGTCACGCGATGCGCTGAGCCGCTCGCCGAAACCCTTGTCTTTCATAGTAACCTCTATCCCTTTGCCTGAATTGACGTGCGCGTTCGGCGGGTCGAGCACGTTCGATGCTACGGTGGCAGCCAGAAGGCGTCTCGCCATACCGCAAGGGCGCCGCGTTCATCCCTCCCGTTCGGGAAGGATCGACGAGCGATACCTGATGATGCCGGAAGCGAGAAAGTCGACCGACTGGGCGGCGGACCGTAAATCACGTCGAGTCAGGATTTCGCCGCGCAGGCGCCTTTGTTGCGTTGTATCACCTTCGGGTGGCCCTGACCACGGCAGCTTTCACCGGCGCCGATCGTTTGACCAGTCACAGGCGATTGGCCGAAGTGTCGGTAGCGGGCCTTGCGGCTCCGTCGACGGAGCCTCATCTTCCAACGATCCTTCCGAATCAAATGCCTCGGGACTCATCCCGGGCCATTGACGATCCCGAAGCCTTTCCGGACCCCTGACCCATGCAGCGCTTGCGATCTCTCGCTTTTACGGCCGCCTTCGCCGCGTGGACCGCCGCGTTTTCGCCCGTCCTCCTGACGATCTGGATGATGGGGTCGCCCGAACGCATGGTGCGGGCGAGCAGCCGGGTCTGGGCGCGGGGCGTGATCCTTTCACTCAGGTGGATCGTCGGCCTCGGTTACGCCGAGCGCGGCCGTGAGAATGTGCCCGAGGGCCGCTATCTCGTTGTCGCCAATCATCAATCGACCTTCGAGACCATTGCGTCGCTGGTGCTGTTCAAGGACGTCGCGATCGTGACGAAGCAGGAACTGCTCGGCGTGCCGATCTTCGGCTGGTTCCTGCGCCATTCGCCGATGATCCTGATCGACAGGGAAAGCGGCTCCAAAGCCATTCGGAAAATGATCGACGAAGGATCGCGCGCACTGAACAACGGGCGACCGGTGCTGATATTTCCCGAAGGGACGCGGTCCGAGCCGGGCGCTCCGGTCGAGTTCAAGCGCGGCGTCGAATTGCTTTATGCGAAGCTCGATTGTCCGGTACTGCCGGTTGCGGTCAATTCCGGAGAATTCTGGGGCCTCGGCAAGCAGAACCGCCGGGCCGGCACGATGACGGTCTCGTACTTGCCTGCCATTCCGGCCGGAATGCCGGCACAGGCGGCCATGAAGTCAGCCGAGCAGGCCATTCAGGCGGAACTCGATCGCATCGGGCGCATCGAGCGGCCCCTGAAGGTGGCTCGAAACGCCGCCTGATCAGGTGCTCGGTCTGAATTTCGGAATGCTGAACTCCGCGTCGAGATCGTCGAACACGACTTCGACGGGCATGTCGCATCTTACGTCCTGCGGCGGGATATCCAGAATGTTGGTGAGGAGTCGCGGCCCTTCCTCGAGTTCGACGAGCGCGACCACGTAGGGCACCTCGTGTTCGAACGCCGGGTGGTAGACCCGGTGGAAAGTGACGAAGCTATAGACCTTGCCGCGGCCCGACACGTCCTGGAATTCGAGCTCCGGCGACAGGCAGTGAGGGCACGTGCGCGAGGGCGGAAACCAGAAGCGTTCGCACGACAAGCAGCGTGGCAGGGTCAGACGATGCTCCCGTGCCGCCTGCCAGTACGGCAGGGACTCGGGCGCCGGGCGCGGTTTGGGCTTGGGGCGTGTGTCCGTCATCATGCGCGTCCGAGAATGAGAGTGGAGTGGCAGACCTGGTTGCCGCCATGGCCAGACACGAGGGCCACGTTGGCGTCCTTCACTTGGCGGTTCGTTGGATAGGTGTGGCGCAACTGGCGGACGCCCTCGACGATCTGCAGCATGCCCTCGGCATGGGCTTCCGAGAGTTGACCGCCAGAGGTGTTGCAGGGCAGGGAGCCCCCGAGGCGCAGCGCGCCCGAGGCCACGAAGGAGCCGCCTTCGCCCTTCTTGCAGAAGCCGTAATCCTCGAGTTGCGTCAGCACCATGTAGGTGAAGCAATCGTAGATCTGCGCGGTGTCCACATCCTCCGGGCCCAGTCCAGCCATGCGATAGGCGGCCTCACCGCTCTGTTTCGCCGCCGTCACCACCATATTGTCGTCGTTGAACCAGCCGCGTGTGTTGTTGTGAGTGCCGAAGCCTTTGACGAGGACCGGCGGCTGCTTCAGGTCTCGCGCCCGCTCGGCGCTGGTGACGATGACCGCGCCGGCCGCATCGGAGCGCAGGCTGCAATCGAACATCCCGAAGGGCGCAACGATGAGGCGCGCGGCGTGATAATCCTCGAGCGACAGGGGCTTCTTCATCTGCGCCGCGGGGTTGCGCAGTGCATGCTCGCGGAACGCCAGCGCGATCTCGGCGAAATGGTCGCGCGTCGTGCCGTAAAGATGCATGTGCCGCGTCGCGCCGAGGCCGTGGGCCGCGGTCGCGCCGAAATATCCATATTCCGGTCCGAACTCGCGCGGCAAAAGGCTTGCTGGCCGCGTTTCGTTGCGGACGCGCGCCTCCTCGTTGGCGTGGGTCCTCGACCATGTGTCGCGGCCGAACCCACAGACGATCGTTTTGGCGAGACCGAAGCGGATCGCCATGACGGCAAGTGCGACCGACATGATCTGGCTTGCGCCGCCATTGGTGAGCGTCGTGGAGAAGCTGGCGTTGATGCCGAGACGTTCCGCCACGAGTTGATGGTGGGAATAGGATTCGTCCGGGCCGCGGCAGAGCACGCCATCGACGTCGGACGCGTGCAGCCCTGCGTCTTCGAGCGCGTTGCGGATCGCCTCGACCAGTAGATCCAGGCTCGAGACCCCCGGGACTCGCCCGAGACGGCTGGTGCCGGCGCCTACGATGGCGCATGTGTCGCGCAATTCGCGCGAGGGATGAATAAGTGGCGCGGGAGATGCGATGTTCATGGCGAGCCTATTTTACGAGGGCGCGGACGCGGTTCGCCACATCGGCGGGCGCTGAATAGACCTGTTCGAGCAATTCGTTGATGCGCGCTCCGCTGACCGGATCGATCTCCATGCCCTGCTTGCGCGCTTCATCCAGAAATTCCTTGTCGGTCATGGTGGCGTCGAAGGCCTTGCGCAGTGCGATGACGCGATCCTGCGGAACACCCGGCGGCAGGACGAAGGGACGGCCCATCACCTGTTCGACGAAAGCCATTTCGAAAATGCGGCGGTCGGCGGGCGTCGGCGCGATTTCCAGCGCGGTCGGAACATCCTTGTATTCCGGGTCGCGCTCCATGCCGAGTTGCAGCACCACGCGGGCCATTCCGCTCTTTTCCCATGGTTGGAATCGGGCGCGAAAAGCGGCCGAGGATCCACCGGAAATATGCGCGTCCACCTCTCCGCGCTCGATGGCGAGCAGCGCCGATTGCGAACCGTCATACCCCTCGATCACCTTCAGTTTCGAGCCGTAGATGGCGTTGAGCAGGCGTGGATAGATCGAGCTTGGCGAATTGCGCGACGTGGAGCTGGTGGTGATCTCCTTCGTCTTGAGATCCTCGGAGCTCTTCACGCCCGAGGACGTGCGGACGATGAGCAGCCCGATCTCCTGCTGCGGCGAACCCAGCCAGGTGAACTTTCGAGCGTCGAATTGCGCGCTGGTGGTTTCCGGGGCGTAGAAATGCGCCAGCCCGGTGTTGCGTTGCAGGCCCCCCAGCACCGTGCCGTCCTTGGCGGCGATGTTGTAGAGGTGGTTGGCAGCCTTGATGCCTTCCGCGCCGGGCATGTTCTGCACCGTGATCACGGGATTGCCCGGAATGAAGCGTGGCATGTGGCGCGCCAGCAGCCGCGCATATTGATCGTAGCCGCCCCCGACCGACGCCGAGGTGATCAGGGTAAGGCGCTTGCCGGTGTAGAAATCCGAGACGGCATCGGCTTTCGCGGTCGTCGTCAAACACAGCACCGCGAATGCGGCGAGCAACCTGCCTCTCATGAGCGTTCTCCCCCGGTGACGCTGCGGCCGCGGAGCGGGCCGAGGATTTCGTCATTGTGCTCGCCGAGCTCGGGCGAGCAGAAGCGCACGCTCGCGGGCGTGCCGCACAGGCGCAAACCGTTGCGAACCAGACCGACGCTGCCGAGTTTCGGGTGAGGCACGTCGACGCGCATCTGGAGATGTTTTACCTGCGGGTCGGCGAAGACGTCGTCGAGCGTGTTCAGCGGCGCGGACGGGACGTCGGCCTCCTGCAGGAGCCGCAGCCAGTGGGCACGGGTGTTTTCCCTGAACACCAGCGACAATTGGCGGTTCAACTCGTCATAGTGCCGGGCGCGACTTTCCTTGGTGGCGAAGCGGTCGTCGGCGATCCACTCGGGATGACCGGCGACGCGCGCCAAAGCTTCCCAAAACTTCTTCGGCGAGGAGAGGTGGACCACGAAGGCTTTTCCATCCGACGCCGTGAAGGCATAGACCTGCGCCTGGTGGGTTCTCGCGGCGCGGTCCGGCACCTTGCCGTTCTCGAAGAAGCGAGCGGCGTTTTCGCCGCAGAACGAGAGGGTGGCTTCCAGCAGCGAGGTTTCAACGCGCTGTCCGCGCCCCGTGCGGCCGCGCGCGATCAGGGCCGCCAGCACGCCATTGGTGGCTGTGATGCCGGCAAGATGGTCCGACAGCGAGATGCCCATGGGCTTCGGATCGCCCGTGTCGGTGAGAAGGCTGAGGAGGCCGCCGGTCGCCTGGCCGACCGTGTCGTAGCCGGGCCGCGACGCGTCAGGCCCGTCGGAGCCGAAGCCGGTGATGGAGCACCAGACGAGACCCGGCTGCGCGGCGAGGAACGAGTCGTAGCCAAGACCGAGACGATCCATGGCGCCGGGGCGGAAGTTTTCAATCACGACGTCGGCGGTTGCGACCAGCGCGCGCGCATCGGCCTTTCCTACGTCGCTCTTCAAATCGAGCGTGACGCTTTTCTTGTTGCGGTTGACGGATCCGAAGGTGGGTGAATATTCGACCCGCCCCCAGCCCCTGAATGGGTCGCCTCGCGTCGGCTCTTCCACCTTGACGACGTCCGCGCCGAGGTCGCCTAGCAGCATTCCGGCATAAGGACCCGAGACGTAATTGGCGAATTCGACGACGCGAATTCCGTCCAGCGCTCCGGACATGGCTCCTCCCAGTTGCGGACTTTTGCGCCGCGTTACCGGGGATTGTGGAGCAAGCGAGGCTGTCGGGCAAGCGGGCGCTCACTCTGAGACCGAGGGCACGAAAAAGCCCGCCACATTGCTGCGGCGGGCTGGAGTTGGACACCACGGGAGTGAGTGTCAAACGGTGGTCTGCGGAACGCCCTTCTTCGCCTTGAGCGCTTCTTTCGCTCCGTGGATGAAGTTGACGTCGCGCTTCAGGAGCAGTGCGGTGGAACGCACGGCCTGCTGTTCCGGCGTCCGTGCGGGTGGCAGTGTGCCCTTTTCACGCAGCGCCTTGGCGGCCCGCATGATCTTGTGTCGAGCCATGATGATGCCGTTGTCGCAGCCGACGAGGTTTTCCTTCGTGCGGTCGACGATCGGTCCCATGCTTTCCTGCAGCGAAGAATCCTGGATGGCGATGCCTTCCACGCCGCTGTAGGTGGTGCCTGCCTTCTGGGCCTCACGGCTCATCAGGTAGTCGTTGTCCTTGTTGGCGAGCGGACGGTAAGTGCCCGGCACGTATCTGCAATGCACGCCCTTGCCGGCCTTCATGTGACCGACTTCCTCGGCCGTCAACGGACGGACGGGATGGTAGTCGAAGCTCCAGGCCCAGCAGGATTCATCGTCGATCGGCACCCAGAAATGGCCGTGCATAGGGTAGTCGCCGCGTGGCGGAACGGCCGTGTAGCAGGGCATCAGCCAGGGGGTGATGCGCCAGTAATATTGGTCGTCTTCCGCCATGCGTCGCGCGCCGATGAGCAGGCCGCCATCCGTCTCGTCGACCTCGAACACGGGCGCGAGATCGTTGAGGTTGTATTTGTTTCCGGCCGCTCCCTTGAACAGGGGATCGGCCTTGACGTCGCCGCGGTGCAGCCACGACACGTGGCTCGAGTCGATGCCGCCTTCGAGAGCCTGCAGCCAATTGCATTCCTGCAAGCGCTTGGACATGAAGCTCTGCTCGCGCGGCACGGTTGCGAACTCGTAGGCCGGCTCGGGCGGCATATGTTCCGGCTTGCCCATGTAGGTCCAGATCACGCCACCTTTCTCGATCAGCGGATAGGAGGTCAGCTTGATCTTCTTGGCGTAGCCGGACGCGGCATCTTCGGACGGTACTTCGAGACACTGGCCGTTCACGTCGAATTTCCAGCCGTGATAAGGGCAGCGCAATCCGCATTCCTCGTTGCGCCCGAACCAGAGCGACGCGCCGCGATGCGGGCAAAATTCGTCGATGAGGCCGAGCGTGCCGCTGGTGTCGCGGAAGGCGACCAGGCGCTCAGAGAGGATCTTGACGCGGACGGGCGGGCAGTCGGGCTCGGGAAGCTCTTCGCTCAGGAGTACGGGCAGCCAGTAGCAGCGGAAGAGATCGCCCATCATGGTGCCGGGACCCGTCTGGGTGACGAGTTCGTTCTGTTCCTTCTTGAGCATGGCCGCAGCCTCCTTCGCGCGCTCCGCCGGCGTTGGGGCCGGTCAGTTGTTCCTCTATGCGGACACGTGTTCCGCATAGAGAACTTAGGGGCCTCGGAAGTTGTCGGCCTTGAGCTAGATCAATGCTTTGGGTCCGCGGTGTTCACCAGCCAATCGCCTTCGGCAGCCATGTGGCGATGCCGGGATAGAAGAAGACGATGGCCAGAGCAGATATCTGAAGCAGAATGAAGGGAACGACGCCCTTGTAGATGTCCAGGGTCGAGACCTCGGGTGGAGCGACACCCCGCAAGTAGAACAACGCCCATCCGAAAGGCGGCGTGAGAAACGACGTCTGCAACACCACGGCGATGAGCGTCGCGATCCAGACGGGGTCCGCGCCCGTGGCTGCAAGCAAGGGCAGGAACATCGGCACGACGATGTAGCTGATTTCGATCCACTCGATGAAGAAGCCGAGGATGAAGATCAGCAGCAGCATGAACAGGATCACGCCATTGGGTCCGCCCGGCACCGCTGAAAACGCGTCGTGCACGAGCTTTTCGCCCTGCAGGCCGCGAAAGGCGAGCGCGAAGACCTGCGCGCAGATCAGCACGAACATCATGGCGGCTGTGATACGCCCCGTGGTGTAGACGGTTTCCTTGAGGGTCTGCCAGCTCAGGCGGCCGAGCGATGCTGTGACGAGAATGCTGCCCAGCGCGCCCATGGAAGCCGCTTCGGTGGGCGCCGCGATCCCGCCGATGATGGAGCCCAGCACGGCGATGACGAGCGCGATCGGCGGCAGCCCGACTTTCATCAGTCGCACGAGCAATTCGCGGGTCGGCAGTGCCTGCCGCTCTTCGAGCGGAATGGGCGGGGCCATCTCGGGACGCAGCCAGCCGATCACGAGAAAGTAGATACAGAAAATTCCGGCCAGCATCAGCCCGGGGAAAACCGCGGCCGCGAAGAGCGTGCCGACGGATTGCCCCATGATGTCGGCAAGCAGGATGAGAATCGTGCTCGGCGGAATGAGCTGGCCGAGCGTGCCGGAGGCGCAGATCGCCCCGCACGCGAGGCTCTTGTCGTAGCCGCGACGCAGCAGCGTCGGCAGGGTCAGCAGGCCGAGCGTCACGATGGTGGCGCCGACGATGCCGGTCGTCGCACCCATCAGCACGCCCACGAGGATGATGCCGATGCCCATGCCGCCGCGAAGCCCGCCCGACACATGGCCGATCACGTCCATGAGTTCATTGGCGATCTTCGATTTCTCGAGCATCACTCCCATGAAGACGAAAAGCGGAATGGCGATCAGCGTGTAATTGGCCGTGACGCCGTAGATGCGCGCCGGCAGCAGGCTGAAGAGCAGCGAGCCGAACCCGATATATCCGAAGACGAAGCCGCTGACCGCCAGTGTGAGCGCCACGGGAATGCCCATGGCGAGCATGACGAAGAATGACGCGATGCAGGCCAGCGCGAGAATTTCATTGAGCGGCATCAGGCTGCTCCATACCCGAGACATGGACGTTCTGCACGCGCTTGAGCGCCGCCGCGGCGCGGAGCACGGACGCGAGGCTCTGCAGGCCCAGCAACACGAAGCCCAGCGGGATCATCGATTTGACGATGAAGCGATAGGGCAGGCCGCCGGGATCGGGCGAGCCTTCGAGGATCGAGTAGGATTGCATGACGTAAGGAATGGAAAGATAGACGAGGATCACGCAGAGAAGCAGCGCGAGAACGCATGAAATGAGTTCGATGACCTGCTGAGTGCGGAGGGCCATCTGGCCGTAGAGGATGTCGACCCTGATATGCCCCTCGTGCTTGATCGCAAAAGCGATGCAGAGCAGCGAGACGGGCGCCATCAGATGCCATTCCAGCTCCTGCATGGCCACGGATCCCTTGTGGAACACGTAGCGCATCAGGACATTGCCGGCCATGACGAGAACGAGCGCGAAGCCCGTCCACGCGCCGAAGCGACCCGCATGCTCGACGACGACGTCGAGCCTTCGAGCCAGCCTTTCGAGCTGGCCCGGATCTTCCACCATCTGATGCACGATCAAGCTTTCAGTGGGCCGCGGATCTGCGATTGATAGACGGCTTCCGAAACGCCCGCCCATTTGTCGTGGTTCGTCTTGAAGGCCATGAAGCTGTCATGCACTTTCTTGACGAGCGGATCCTTGGCGGCCGCCTCGTCCAGCACAGTCGCGGTCGCGGAACGGAGTTTTGCGACGATGTCCGCCGGCAACGGGCCGGCGATGACGCCCTGGTTCTTGACGAGGTCGTCGAGCGCTTCCGCATTCGTGGCTTCGCACCAGGTGTGGCTGATCGTATTGCAGGCTGCGGCCGCAGCCTTGACGATCTCCTTGAGGTCCTCGGGAAGCGAATTCCACGCAGCCTTGTTGACGATGAGCTCGGTCACCGTCGAGGTCTCGTGCCACCCGGTGGTGTAGTAATATTTCGCAGCCTTCTGCAGGCCGAGACGGCGATCCTGATAGGGTCCAACGAATTCCGCGGCGTCGATCACGCCACGTTCCAGGGCCGGGAAAATTTCGCCGCCGGGCAGCAGCTTGACGTCGACACCGAAGCCCGCCAGCACCTTTCCGGCGAGACCCGGAATGCGCATCTTGAGGCCCTTGAAGTCCTCGATCTTCTCGATCGGCTTGCGGAACCAGCCGGTCATCTGCACGCCGGTGTTGCCCATGGCCATCGGCACGAGATTGAAAGGTGCGTAGACTTCGTCCCAGAGCTTCTGTCCGCCGCCGTGATACAGCCAGGCGTTCATTCCCTGAAAGTTCAGGCCGAACGGCACGGCGGTGAAGTATTGGGCCGCGAAGGTCTTGCCCGACCAGAAGTAACTGTTGGCGGCATTCATTTCGACGATGCCCTTGGACACGGCGTCGAAGCCTTCCAGCGCAGGGATCAGTTCGCCGGCGGCGAAATGCTGGATCTGCAGACGGCCGCCGGACATTTTCTTGACCATGTCGCAGAAGTCGGTGGGGCTGCCCGGACCCGTCACATAGAAAGGCGAACCCGGCCCGTAGGCGTTGGTCATCTTCCACGAGAACGTTTTTTGCTGCGCGGAGACGATCGACGGGGCGGCGAGCGCGCCGCCTGCAGCGCCTAGAATTCCTGCCTTGATGAACGAACGACGCTTCATGGCTTGCCATCCTCCTCGTGCCCGTGGGCAATGGAGGATGCAAGGCAAAGCCTATGCCAATACGGGCGGAGGGTGAGCCGTGTGGTTCCGGCGACTTTATCGAGCAGGTTGGGAGCAGACAGACCGATCTGCCTGCCTGAGTGGCAGTCAGCCGGCCCCGATCATCCTTGTGTCGTCCTCGCCGGCGCCTGCGTCCTGCGTGCCCCGTCGCTGAATGGCGTCCGCCAGCACCCGGGCCAGAGCCTCGAGCCGGTATGGCTTGCGCAATACGGGAAGGCGCAACTGGTCCGTCGCGACCCTGGCCTCGCCATCGTAGCCCGTGGTCAGGACGATGGGCATGTCAGGCCGCCGCCGCCGAATCTCGCGCGCCAGGTCGGCGCCGCTCATCTCGCCCGGCATGAGGATGTCAGAGAACACCACGTCGATATCGCGGCCATTGGCCATGGCGCCCAGAGCCGCGGCGCCAGTCGCGACGCGCGTGACGTCATATCCGAGTTGTTCGATCATCTCGCCCACGAGGGCCGCGACTTCGTCGTCGTCCTCGACCAGCAGTACAGTGGCTTCCGGGGACGTGCGGGCGGAGCGATGGATACGCGCGCTGTCATCGCTGACGAGATCGGCGGCGAGCGGCACGCGCCGGGTGCGGGGCAGCAGAACCGAAACCGTGGTGCCGACGCCGACTTCGCTGCTGATGCGGACACCGCCGCCCGACTCTTTTGCGAAGCCGTAGATTTGCGCAAGGCCAAGCCCTGAGCCTTTGCCGATGCCCTTCGTCGTGAAAAACGGTTCGAAGACCCGGGCAATGATTTCGGCCGACATGCCGCTGCCGTTGTCGGAAACGGCGATACGAACGAAGTCGCCGGCGAGATCTTCGTCCTGCACGTCGGGTGCGTTTTCGCCGCGAACGCGCAGGGTGCCGCCTTCCGGCATGGCGTCGCGCGCATTCACCGCCAGATTAAGGACGGCAAGTTCGAGCTGTGTGGGGTCTACGTCGACAGGCCAGAGCTGCGACTGAAAACTCATCTCGACGCGAATGTCGCCGCGCAAGGATCGCTCGAGCATCTCGCTCATGGCGCTGATGCGACGATCCAATTCGAGAACCACGGGTTTGAGCGCGTCGCGCCGGGAGAAGGTCAGCAGCTGGCGGGTGAGGGCCGCGCCGCGTTCGACCGCCTGCCGCATCCCGTCCGTGACGCGCTTGCGGCGTTCGGGATCAGGGTCGCGGCTGAGCATTTCGAGGCCGCCGGAGATCACCATCAGCAGGTTGTTGAAGTCGTGCGCGACGCCGCCGGTCAACTGGCCGACGGCTTCCATCTTCTGCGCCTGCGCCAATGCAGTCTGGGTCTGGACGAGTTCAGCCGTCCGTTCGGCGACGCGGGCCTCCAGCGTCTCGTTCCAGTCGCGCAAGGCTTCCTCGGCAAGCCTGCGGTCGCCGATGTCGCGCGCAAAGGCCTGCCATCGTCCATCGCTGAGCACGCGGGCGCTGATCTCCGTATCGAGCCAACGGCCGCGCGGACGGATCATGCGCCATTCCGCCGAGGTCGCCTGCCCATCGGTCTGGCGGGCCATCCAGAGCGTGAAGTCTTCGCGCTCGTCCGGCATGATCAGGCTGGCGATGAGACGGCCGATCAGGTCTTCGCGCGGCGCTTCGAGGAGCGTGCAGGCGGCCGGGTTCACGTCCGTCACGCAGCCGGCGGAGTCCGTGATGAAGATGGCGTCTGCGGCATTGTCGAAGAGTTCTCGGAGCCGTTCCTCGCGAACGCGGCGTTCGGCTTCGGCACGGGCTCGTTCGTCCAGCAGCCGCGCCGCTTCGCGTTGCCGCTGACGCGCACGGGATGCGGAACGCACCGCGCGCACCAGCGTGTCGGGGCGAAGCGGCCGCTCCAGGAGCGTGATGTTTCCGAGAACGTCGCGAAGCTGGGCACGGCGCTGGTCCGCTTCGTCGCTGGGGATCGACAGCAGCACGAACGGGAAATCGGACCATGCCTCCTGGATCGACAGCCATTGATCGATCAATGCCAGTTCGGACGAGCTGGTGAAGGCCTCTTCGGCCAGAACGCCCGCCGACGCGGTGTCCAGGCGTCCGAGAAGATCCTTCACGTCGGTCGCGATTTCGCAATCGAAACCGGCGTCCGTCAGGATCGCGCAGATCACCTGGCCGTCGCGGCCGATGGGCGCGAGAACGACGACCTTTGGCGCTGGCGGCAGTTCAGAGCTGCGCGTCATTGGCGTTCTCGATCAGGCTCTCGCGCGGACCATCGAAACTTGGCACCCCCGTGAGAATGCCGCGAAAGTGCGTCAGCGCAGGGCCGATGCGAACGCCGTCGTTGCTGATCCTGTACTCGCGGATGCTGCGCTCGTGGGAGCCGGTTCGCTTCTTGATGACCGAGATGGCATGACGAATGGCGCCGTGGGCTTCGAAGAAGCGAAGCAGCAGGACCGCGTCGCTCAGATAGGTGAGGTCGACCGGCGACTGCATCTGTCCAATCAGTCCGTGCTGCGCGAGAAGCAGGAGCGTCACGACGCCCTGCTGATTGAGATAGGTCAGCAATTCATGCATTTGCAGCAGCATGAAATGTTCTTCAGGCATGGCATTGAGGAAGCCGCTCAGAGAGTCGAGCGCGACGAGGCGTACGTCTCCATCCTCGACGGCGGCGCGCACGCGGCCCACGAGTTCGCCAGGCGACAACTCAGCTGGATCGATCTGGTCAAGGCGCAAAAGGCCCGATTCGAGATACGGCAGAAGGTCGATGCCCATGCCCTTGCAGCGCTTCAGAAGAATGCGTCTCGTTTCGTCGAAGGAAAAGACCACGGCTTTCTCGCCGCGCTGGAGAGCCGCATAAATGATCTGAAAGGCAAGCGACGATTTTCCGCTGCCGGCTGGTCCCATGATCAGCGTGCTCGTCCCGCGATCGAAGCCGCCGCCGAGCATCTGGTCGAATTCCTCGACTCCGGCGCTTGCCGGAACGCTGTCGTCGAAGTCCCGGTGATGTTCGGATGCAACGAGTCGAGGGTAGACTTCGATGCCGCCGCGCCGGATAGAGAAATCGTGGAAGCCGCCGCGGAACTTGGAACCGCGCATCTTGAAGACCCGCAGGCGGCGGCGTTCCGATCCGTATTGCACCGCGATCTGCTCCATGCGGACGACGCCATGGCTGATCGAGTGAAGGTTCAGGTCGTCGCCCTCCGACGTCAGATCGTCGAGGAGAAGAACGGTGCAGGAATGCTGGGCGAAGTAATGCTTCAGTGCGAGAACCTGCCGCCGGTAGCGCAGCGACGATTGGGCCAGCAGGCGAATTTCCGACAGACTGTCGAAGACGATCCGCTGGGGCTTCACCCGCTCGACTTCGCGCAGGACGGCCTGGACGGTCTCGCCCAATTCGAGATCCGCCGAATAGACGATGGTCTGGCGCTGTCCGGGATCGAGGCTGAGTTCCGGGGGGACGAGTTCGAAAATGTCGATCCCGTCCAGCGACCATCCGTGGCTGTCGGCGACCGAAAGAATCTCGACCTTCGATTCGGAAAGGGTGATGTAGAGCGCTCGCTCGCCGCGCGACACGCCGTCCATCAGGAACTGAATTCCCAGCGTGGTCTTGCCGGATCCGGGCGCCCCCTCGATGAGGTGGACGCGATGCTTCGCGAACCCGCCGCCGATCACCGCATCCAGCCCCTTCACGCCTGAAGGTACGACTTCGCTCGGCTTGACGGGCTTTCTGAGCGGGTGGCCTGGCTGAAGCATTGCTGACATCTAATGAAATTCCCGGTTTGAGACGAGAAACCGGAATTCGACGCTAGCGCGGATTCTCGAGGAGCACCGCGGCTTGGCCGAACCGCCCACCGCGGCTTCGCGCGGATCGTACTTCAACGTTCAAAAATAAAATAGGCGAGACACCATCAACAATTGTTTGTTCCCGACGAAGCAAAGCAACGATCAAGCCAAGGAACACCACAACCTTTGACTTTGCTTTACCGGCTGCTCACCGTGCTTCTACGTATTCAGGCTAGCGCGCCGGGTTGGCACCAGGAAGGCGCCTCCGACCTTTAGATGCTTCCCAAGCCGCCTGACTTTGTACCATGATCACAACCTTGGCCGAGAAGAAGGTGAAGAATGCCCTGGGGAGTACGTTCGACCTGCCGCCCGAGGTCCCATGGAGTTCGGGACTTTCCCGTTGCGTCACAAAAAGCTAAGTCTTGGCGGATGTTCCCGAGCGCCCAAGCCACAGCCATCCTTCCGGGGCCCGACGTCTGGTGAGCGATCCGTTCGGCACCGGAACCGCTGAGTCATCCCCGACGATCGACCGGGCCACCGTCCGCAGCTTCAATGCCTTCACGACGGGGTTTTGGAGCGGCCCCTCGAGCCGCATGGCTTGGTGGCTCACGATCGGGCTGGCCGGCTGCCTGATCTTGAAACTCGGTGTGGACGTCGCGCTCAATCGCTGGAACCGTTGGTTTTTCGACGCGCTGGAGCGGCACGATGCGGCCTCAGCAGGGTTTGCCGCTTTGGCGTTCGTCGTTTTGATCTTCTGCATCGCGGCCGTCGGCGTCAGCATCGTGCGCACGCGTGAAACTCTCCAGGTGCGCTGGCGCGAGTGGTGCACCGCGCGCCTTCTCGACCGCTGGATCGCCCGGCAGCGTTTTTACCGCATGGTCGTGTCGCCGACCGGCATGGCCAATCCGGAATACCGAATTTCCGACGACGTCCGCATGGCGACCGAGCCGCTGGTCGATTTCGCCATCGGGCTCTTCACCGCCGTTCTTTCGGCATCAACCTTCGTGGTGATCCTTTGGACCGTGGGCGGTGAGCTGGACGTCAGGCTCGGGGGCGTCCAGATCCAGGTGCCGGCCTTCATGGTCGTCGGCGCTCTCGTGTATGGCGTCATCGTCTCGGCCTTCATGCCCATCGTCGGCCGGCATCTCTCCGGCGCTGCGGCCGCCAAAAACGAGTCGGAGGCGCGTTTCCGGTTCGAGATGATCCGGCTGCGTGAAAACGCCGAGGCGGTCGTGCTGTCGCAGGGCGAAGGCAATGCACGCGATCGGCTCGACAAGACCTATTCGGCGCTCGTGCGCGACTGGCTCTCCGTCGTTCGGCAGCATGCGCGCGTGACGTGGCTGATGAACGCCAACAGTTCGCTGGTGCCCGTCGTGCCGCTGGTGCTGGCCGCGCCGAAATATCTGGCGGGCGAGTTGTCGCTCGGCGAGGTGATGCAACTGGCATCCGCCTTCGCGCAGGTGCAGATCGCCATCGGCTGGTTGGTCGACAATTATTGGCGGCTGGCGGAATGGTTCGCCTCGGCCCGGCGCGTCGTGGAACTGGTGGATGCGTTCGAGGAAACCGATCGCTCGGCTGCGGGCGCCGCGCCGATGCTGGAGCGTACGCCAAGCCCCGACGCCCATGTTCATCTCGAAGAGTTGCGGCTGACGGATGCGTCCGGTCGCGTCGTGATTGAATCCGCGGAGGCGAGCTTCGCGCCGGGCGATCGCGTCTGGCTGACGGGCGAGCCGGGAACCGGGAAGAGCACTCTGGTGCGGGCCATGGCGGGCCTCTGGCAATGGGGCGAGGGGCGCATCTTCATGCCGGCGGATCGGCAGCTCGTGTTTCTGCCGGCCATTCCCATCCTGCCGGCCGGAAAGCTCGAAGATGCGTTGATCTATCCGCTTCCCTCAGGAGCACGCACGCGCGGCGACATCGTTTCTGCGCTGCACGTCTGCGGGGCAGGGCACCTCACCCGCCGGCTCGACGAAAGCGCGCGCTGGGAACAGGCCCTTTCAGGCGGCGAGAAACAGCGCCTCGCCTTTGCGCGGGTTCTGGCCATGAAACCACAGATTGTCGTTCTCGAAGATGCGCTGTCCGGGTTCGACGACGCAACGCAGATCATCCTGTTCGAGGCGCTGGCGCGTGAGCTGCCCAGCGCCACGATCATCACCGTCGGGGGAGCATCCACGCTCGCCCAGCACCATACGCGGCGTTTCATGCTCGTGCGGGACGATGCTGGTTCGGTCCAGCTCGTCGAGCGCGACATGACGCGCCACGAAACGCGGCGCAGGCCTTCGTTGGCGAACGTCGAGAAACTCACGATCGGAGAGAAGCATGACTGAGGATAAGAAGGGCAAGCTGCATTTTTGGGACGCCATCTGGGATCTGCGCGTCAAGGAATGTCCATGCGACGTCCATTTCTGCGACTGGCTCGAGAAGAACGACGTCAAGAACGCGTCGATCTTCCACTTCGGCACAGGCAGCCATCACATCGTGGGCATTCGGACGGCGGAAAATGGCAGCAACAATTGCGTTCTCGCCATCACGGCGAGTCCGGGCGAATACGACGCTTTCGTCAAGCTCGCCATCGATCGCCCGGAAGTGGAGAAGACCTACAAGAGCTTCTTTGGCGACATCTACCAGCTCGAGCCGCGGCTTCTGCCCGAATTCGACGTCGTGACGCTGTTCCACCTCTGCGAATTTCGCAACGAGCGCAACGACGAATATGGCGCACTGACGGATCTGCAGGTTCTGGAGATGCTGACCGACAAGACGCGGCCTGGCGGATACGTGATTTTCTACACGAAGTCTTTCGCCTTCGACACGGCCGAGAAGGTGATCGCCCAGTGGGAGGAGAGCCGCAAGGTGGAGAAGATCGGCCTCGCCGAGACCTTGTTGGTCTATCGCAAGACTGCTTGATCGTTCGAGGTGAAGCCAGCCATGCCGCGCGCCTTCATCTCAACGCTGAGGAAGGCGCTCGGCTGAAGCGGTGAGGGGCTCAGTCCTTCACCGGCCTTCGCGGATGCAGCATCGCACCCTTCCGCAAGGCGCTGGCTTTTTCGTGGATCTCACGCGAAGATATGCTCAGACCGCGTAAAAGCGGCGTGCCAGATTGATGGGAGTAACGCCATGCTTGCTACATTCAGCCGTCGCGCTGCCGTGACGGGAATGCTGCTTCTCTCGACGCAGCTCTTGGCCGCGCAGGCGGCTTTTGCTCAAGATAAGGTCAAGGTCGCGGCGGGTCAGCGCGGTAACTGGGATACGTCCGTGTCCGAAGTCGGGAGCCGCGCCGGCATTTTCAAAAAGCACGGACTGGAACTCGAGATTCTCTACACGCAGGGGAGCGGCGAAACCCAGCAGGCGGTGATCAGCGGCGCGGTCGACGTCGGCGTCGCGATCGGCACGTTGGGAGCCATGAGCGCCTTCGCCAAGGGCGCGCCGATCCGCATCATCGGGGCCGAGAGCACGGGTGCGCAGGATCTGTTCTGGTACGTCCGGGCGGACTCGCCGATCAAGTCGCTGACCGATACCGAAGGTCGGACGATCTCCTATTCAACCGCGGGCTCCTCCACGCAGGGCATCGTCAATGCCTTCATCAGCGAAAAGGGATTGAAGGCGAAGCCGGTCGCGACCGGTTCACCTCCGTCCAGCCTGACGCAGGTGATGTCGGGGCAGGTCGACATCGGCTGGGCTGCGCCGCCCTTCGGCATCGAGATGATCGACCAGAAAAAAATCCGGCTGCTCGCCTCCGGAAACGACACGTCGTTCAAGGACCAGACGGTCCGGGTCCTGGCGTCCAACGTCAACACGCTCAAGAATCGTGGTGACGTGATCACCCGCTACATGCAGGCTTATCGCGACACGATCGAGTACATGTACAAGGACCCGGAGGCGATCAAAGTCTATGCTGACTGGTTGAAGATCACGCCTGAACTCGCAAAGCGTTCGCGGGATGACTTCTTCCCCCGCGCAGCCGTCGAGCCGGACCGGATCATTGGTCTGGACAAGATCGGCCAGGATGCCGTCGCGTTCAAGTATCTGCCGGCGCCGCTCACCAAGGAACAGATCGCCGAACTGATCCAGATCCCGCCGGCCAAGAAGTAGTCGGCTCGAGGGCGCGCCGGTCGTCCGGCGCGCCCTTACAGCGTCCAGCTGACGATGCCGAGGCTGAACGCCACCGCGAGTGCCGCGAGCAGACCGGCCGCAATCATCAGGACGCCATCACGCACCAGCAGGGCCAGACCGAAGGCCGCGATGGCAGCCATGGGCGCCGTGCTGGCGAAGGGCAGGATCTCGAGCGGCGGCACGCTCAAAGCCAGCAGGATGCAGGCTGCCGCCGCGATCGAGACGAACGGTTTTCCAGTCAGCCAGGCAACGCGCCCGTGGAACCAGCGGTCGACGCGTTCCGCGATCGGCCGAAGCTTCTCGACGCCCTTGCGGATCTTCTCGGCGGACAATCCGCGCGAGGCCACGAATTGCGGCAGCCAGACGTGCTTGCGCCCGAACATGATCTGGGCGGCAAACAGAATGACGATGGCCGCCAGTACGGTGGGTACACCCGGAATCGAGCCGATCGGAGATATTTCCAGCAGGGCCGGCACGATCAGGAACGGGCCCTGGCTCCGGTGGCCGAGCGATTCGACGATCTGACCGAACGACACCTTGCTGGCGCCGCCTGCAGTCTCTTCGAGGCGGTCGAGAATGTCGCCGATGCTTTTAGGTTCGTTGCTCACGCATCTTGAACGGAATTGGCGGAGCCGGGTTCCAAACGGCTATCCTGCCGGTCCACGGACCGACCGGTGTGGCGCCCACCTGTGTGCGTGCTAGGTACGGTCGGGGCTTCACTCCGGCGACGAGGACATGATTTGATTCCCTGGGTGCATCTCGACAAGGCCATGATCCCGGGCGGCGGCGAACTGCGGCTGATGCGCCGCGGGCAGGAATTTTCGATCAGGCTCGGCCAGCACGAACTGATGAACAGCCGCCTCAGCGGGTCGGAGGAGGCGCTCGCCACCCTCACGGCGGCACGGCTGGAGGGGAGGGCCAGAACGCGCGTGCTGATCGGGGGGCTGGGGATGGGCTTCACGCTGCGGGCGGCGCTCCAAGCCTTCGACCAGTCGACCGAGATCGTCGTCGCTGAACTGGCGCAGGCGGTGGTCGATTGGGCGCGCGGGCCCATGGCGGAAATCTTTGAGAACTGCCTTGCCGATCGCCGCGTCAGCATCCGGGTCGAAGACGTTCGCGGGTCCATCGTGGCCAAGCCATCGGCCTATGACGCGATCCTCCTCGACGTCGACAATGGACCGGAGGGACTGACTCAGGCAGCCAATGATCGGCTTTATGCGTGGAGCGGGCTCGGCCAGGCAAAGGCCGCCCTGAAACCCGGTGGCGTGCTGGCGGTCTGGTCGTCCGGGCCGGATGAGAAGTTCGCGAAACGATTGGAAAAGGCAGGTTTTTCCGTCGAGGAGGTGCGTGTGAAGGCGCACGCCGGACGGCGTGGCGCACGGCATATGATCTGGCTCGCCATCAAGCCGGAGGTCCGGCGCTAGGTGCTGCGTTGCGGGTCGCCGCAAGAAGTATGGCGCTGCGCGGCACGCCATCGCCCAGGAGGCACGGATGCCCAAGTATCGTCACGACCTGCCGCAGTTGAAGGGAAAGATGTTCCTGACCGACGGCGGAATGGAAACCAAATTGATGTTCCACGATGGTATTTTGCTGCCGCATTTTGCCAGTTTCGTCCTGCTCGAGTCCGAGGACGGGCGAAATCGCCTTCGCGCCTATTATCGTCGATATCTGGCGATCGCGCGCGGCCGAGACGCCGGCTTCGTCCTCGAGGGTATGACCTGGCGCGCCAATGCGGATTGGGGCGAGGAACTCGGATATGATGCGTCGGGGCTCGCCGACATGAACCGGCGATCCATCGCATTTCTGGAGGATCTGCGGTCGGAGTGGGAGCAGCCGGAACACCCCTGCGTGATCAGCGGGTCGATCGGACCGCGCGGCGACGGTTACAAGGCCGGACTGATGAATTCCGCCGAGGCGGAGGATTATCACTCGGCGCAAATCGAAACCCTGGCGTCGACCGAGGCCGATCTCGTCTCGGCCTACACGCTCACCAATGTCGATGAGGCCATGGGCATTGCCCGGGCCGCCCGAAATGCGCGCATGCCCTGCATGATTTCATTTACGGTCGAAACCGATGGCCGGCTCGTGACAGGGCGAAGCCTGAGGGACGCCATCGAGACGGTGGATGACCAGACCGGCGGCTATCCGGCCTACTACATGATCAATTGCGCGCATCCGACCCATTTCGAGCAGGCGCTCGAAGCCGGTGAGAACTGGATGCGCAGGATCGCCGGCGTGCGGGCCAATGCGTCGACGCGCAGCCATGCCGAACTCGACGAGTCGGAAACCCTCGACCCGGGCGATCCCGAGGATCTGGCAGCGCGTTATCTTCGCCTGACGCGAAAGTTCCCGGCCATGCGCATCCTCGGCGGGTGCTGCGGCACCGACCATCGGCACGTTGCGGCGATCTGCGAGGCCTGCGTCCCGAGGATGACGGCGATGAGCGCCTGAATATCGGGCCTTCGTCGGCACGCTCCGGGGACGCATTGGTGAGGCTCGTGAGAAATGCTAGTTTGCAGATCCCGACGCCGTAACCTCCGGAGCCTCCCATGCCGCGCGCCATCGACCATGTCGTCCATGCGTCCCGCGATCTCGCAGGGCAGGCCGAGCTCTACAAGCGTCTCGGTTTCACCATCGGGTCGCGCAATCATCACCCCTGGGGAACGGAGAACCATATCGTCCAGTTTCCCGGGCATTTTCTCGAACTGATCGGCGTCGGTCCGGGGTTCCGTCCTCCCGAGGACCCGGATCCGCGCACGTTCTCCTTCGCGGGGTTCATCTGCGAGCAACTCGCCGAGCGGGAGGGACTGTCGATGCTTGCGCTCCAATCGTCCGACGCGGTCGCCACGCGGGCTGACTTCAAGGCGGCCCAAGTCGGTGATTTCGAACCGTTTCACTTCGAGCGGAAAGGCAAGCGGCCGGATGGCGGCGAGAGTCACGTCGCCTTCACGCTCACCTTCGCGCGCTCTTCCCTCATGCCGGCCATCGGCTTTTTCGCCTGCCAGCATCATCATCCCGAGGAATTCTTCGCCTCCTCGCTGCAGCAGCATCCCAATGGCGCGACGGGCATCGCGGGCATCGTGGTGGTGGCGGAGAATCCGGCCTCGCATGGCGAGTTCCTTTCGGGGCTCACGGGTCAGCGCGAGATGCTCGCCACCTCGATGGGGATCGACCTCGAGGTCGCCCCGGGGCAGTCGATGGAAATCCTGACGCCCGTTGCGTTCGTTCATCGCTTCGGCGAGGCGGCGCTCGGGACGGGCGGCGCGGGGCCGCGTCTCTGTGCCTGCCGGATCGCCGTCCGCGACCTGGACGTGGTGGCCGATCTGCTGGATGAGGCCGGCATCGCCGCCGCAACGGTGGGGCACCGTCTGATCGTGCCGCCCAGCGCCGCCATGGGCGCCGCCCTGGCGTTCGAGGCCGTCACGGATTGAGGCCGATCTGCGGGGTTGCCATCGGGCGGCGGCTTCTGTAGCGCTCGGCACTCTTCGACACACCGGGGTTCTGCCATGTATGCCAAAGCCGAAGTCACGATCGGGACGGGCGCGGGCGCTGTCACGTTCGGCAACGATCTGCCGCTGGCGCTGATCGCCGGGCCTTGCGCCATGGAGAGCCGCGAGCATGCCCTCACGATGGCGGCCGCGCTGAAAGAGATTTGCGGCAAGCTGGGCATCGGGCTCGTCTACAAGAGCTCCTTCGACAAGGCGAACCGCACCTCGCTGGAGGGCCGCCGCGGCATGGGCCTGCGGGAGGCGCTTCCGGTTTTCGCGGAGATCAAGGAGCGCTTCGGCCTGCCCGTGATCACCGACGTTCACGAGAACGATCAATGCGCCATCGCGGCGGAGGTCGTGGACGTGCTGCAGATCCCGGCGTTCCTGTGCCGCCAGACGGATCTGCTGATCGCCGCCGCGCGCACCGGCAAGCCGGTCAACGTCAAGAAGGGCCAGTTTCTGGCGCCCTGGGACATGAAGAACGTGGTCGCCAAGCTGACCGGCGCGGGGAATGCGAATGTTCTCGTCACCGAGCGGGGCGCCAGCTTCGGCTACAATACGCTGGTGACGGATTTTCGCGCCCTGCCGATCATGGCCGAGCAGACGGGCGCACCGGTGGTGTTCGACGCGACCCATTCCGTGCAGCAGCCCGGAGGGCAGGGGACGTCTTCGGGCGGACAGCGTGAATTCGTGCCGGTGCTGGCGCGCGCGGCCGTGGCGGTCGGCGTCGCGGGCGTGTTCATCGAAAGCCACGACGATCCCGCCAACGCCTTTTCGGACGGGCCGAACCAGGTGCCGCTGAAGGACATGGAAGGTCTGCTGCGCCAGCTCATGGCGTTCGACAAGCTCGCCAAGAGCGACCGGGCCGCAGGACGGCGCTGACATGCGTTCGTCATGCGGCGGCGCTAATCCAGCCGCATGGAACAAGGCGTTTTCTCCTATGCCGATTCGTCGACCTTCGCGCCGCTGCGACTGCTGATCCGCGCGGCCGAGCGGCTGTCGGGTGCGCGGCATCTGGAAAGCCTTTACCTGCAGAACCGCGTCGACCTCCGGCCCGGCGAGAACTGGTTCGCGGCCTCTCTGCGCAGGCTCCAGATCGACGTGCATTACGATGCCGCCGCCCTGGCCGCCGCGCCTGCCTGCGGGCCTTTGCTGATCGTCGCCAATCATCCATTCGGCGTGCTGGACGGGATCGTCCTGAGCGCTCTCGCCACGCAGGTGCGCGGCGACGTGCTGGTGCTCACCAATGCCGTGTTGCTGCGCGCACCCGAGATTTCCGACTGGGTGCTGCCCATCGATTTCGCCTCGACCCGGGAAGCACAGGCGACGAACGTCGCATCGCGCGCACGCGCACGCCAGCATCTCGCGCGGGGTGGAACCCTGATCGTCTTTCCGGCCGGCGAAGTCTCGACGTCGCCCGACAGGCTGGGACGCCTCCCGGCGGTCGATGCCCGCTGGCAGCCGTTTGTCGCGCAGCTGGCGGAGCGATCACGCGCGACCGTCCTGCCGGTCTATTTCGAAGGGCGGAACAGCCGCGTCTTCCAGATCGCGAGCCACATTCATTCCATGCTGCGGCTCGGCTTGTTCTTCCACGAATTGCGCCGTCGCATCGGCACGACCGTGGACGTGCGGATCGGCGGGCCGATCCGCTTCGAGGATCTACCCGACACGCTCACCCGGCAGGCGCTTGCCGACCACTTGCGCGGCGTGACCTGCGGGCTCGCCGATCAGCCGCGACCGCGGTAGGGAGGCACGCCCTGGTCGGGCGCCCAGGTGCCCGGCGGCAACTCGCCGGTCTGCCAGAAGACGTCGATCGGAATGCCGCCGCGCGGATACCAATAGCCGCCAATGCGCAACCAACGCGGGGAGAGTAGACCGGCGAGATCCTTGCCGATGCGGATGGTGCAATCCTCGTGGAACGCGCCATGATTGCGGAAGGACGACAGGTACAGCTTCAGGGACTTGGATTCCACGAGATGGTCGCCGGGCACGTAGTCGATCACCAGATGGGCGAAATCCGGCTGGCCCGTCACCGGGCAGAGCGAGGTGAATTCCGGCACGGTGAAGCGCGCCACGTAATGGGCGTCAGGGTGCGGGTTGGGGACCCGCTCGAGCTTCGCGTCCTCGGGCGAATGGGGCATCGGCACGTGTTGGCCGAGCAGGCTGGAACCGTCTGTGGAATGTGCCATCTGGATCTCATGAGCGCCATGCGGCGGCGGGAAGAACGCGCTGCTCACTTAAGCCGGGAGCGTCCCGGCATCAACCTTTCGAAGGGATTCGCCATCCCGTGCTCTTCCCCGGCGGCAGGCTTTCCCCTAAAACCGCGCTGACCCCGCCCCACACGACGCCAGGAGCCGAAATGACCGCCATTGTCGACATCATTGCCCGCGAAATCATGGACAGCCGCGGAAACCCGACCGTGGAAGTCGACGTGATCCTGGAAGATGGCTCCATGGGCCGCGCGGCCGTTCCGTCCGGCGCATCGACCGGTGCGCATGAGGCGGTGGAACTGCGCGACGGCGACAAGGCCCGCTTCGGCGGCAAGGGCGTGCTCAAGGCCATCGAAGCCGTCCATGGTCAGATCTTCGAGGCCATCGGCGGGATGGAAGCCGAGGACCAGGTCCGCATCGACCAGACGATGATCGACCTCGACGGTACACCCAACAAGGCCAAGCTCGGCGCCAACGCCATTCTGGGCGTCTCGCTGGCGGTCGCCAAGGCTGCGGCCGACGCGTCCGGGCTGCCGCTTTATCGCTACGTCGGCGGCACGCAGGCCCGCGTCCTGCCGGTCCCGATGATGAACATCGTCAACGGCGGCGCGCATGCCGACAATCCCATCGACTTCCAGGAATTCATGATCCTGCCGGTCGGCGCGCCGAACCTGCGTGAGGCCGTGCGCTGGGGCGCGGAAGTCTTCCAGGTGCTGAAGGGCGCTTTGAAAAAAGCCGGCCACAACACGAACGTCGGCGACGAGGGCGGTTTCGCCCCCAACCTGCCGTCGGCCGAAGCGGCGCTCGATTTCTGCATGCAGGCGATTGAAAAGGCCGGCTTCAAGCCCGGCGACGACATGATGCTCGGGCTCGATTGCGCGTCGACCGAGTTCTTCAAGAACGGCTCCTACCACTACGAGGGCGAGGGCAAGACACGCTCCATCGAGGAGCAGGTCGACTATCTCGCCAAGCTGGTCGCCACCTACCCGATCGCCACCATCGAGGACGGCATGTCCGAAGACGACTGGGCGGGGTGGAAGCTGCTCACCGACAAGATTGGCGGCAAGTGCCAGCTCGTCGGCGACGATCTGTTCGTGACCAACGTCACGCGTCTGTCGCAGGGCATCCAGCAGGGCGTCGGCAATTCGATCCTCGTCAAGGTCAACCAGATCGGCTCGCTGACCGAGACGCTGGCAGCCGTCGAGATGGCGCAGCGCGCCGCCTACACGGCCGTGATGTCGCATCGCTCCGGCGAAACCGAGGACGCCACCATCGCGGATCTGGCGGTCGCGACCAATTGCGGACAGATCAAGACCGGTTCGCTGGCCCGGTCCGACAGACTGGCCAAGTACAACCAGCTCATCCGCATCGAGGAAGAGCTCGGCACGCAGGCGCTCTACGCCGGCCGCAAGGCGCTCAAGGCGTTTGCCTGATTGAAAGCTGGATCCCGGTCGGCGACATTTGCACGTCGATCGGGTCCGTTCTCTGCCCTGAGTAGCTTCCTTGTTGAACTGGCTCAGTCGCGGGAACGCTCAGATGCGGGAGCGTCCCCCGACATCTTCATTGTGCCGCTCTACGAGATCCGCTCATGGCATTGCGCGCTGCACAAATCTGGCTATAATCTCGGCATGTTTCCGCGTGCCCAATTTTTGAGCAACTCCGACGTGAGTGCCGCCGCGGGTCTCTCACCCTTGGCGATCGGCCCTGTCGTGCTCGATGGCTGCGCCATCCTCGCGCCCATGTCGGGCGTGACGGACGTCGGCATGCGCCGCATCGCGCGTCGCTTCGGCGCCTCTCTGGTGGTCTCGGAAATGGTCGCTTCGGACGATTACGTTCGAGGCGATGAAGAGACACGGATCCGCGCGGAAGGCGAGGGCGTCGAGCCGCATGTCGTCCAGATCGCCGGCTGCGATCCGTACTGGATGGGCGAGGCCGCTCGGCTGGCGGAACAGTCCGGGGCGGCGATGGTCGACATCAACATGGGTTGCCCGGCCAAGCGCGTCACGGGCGGCTATGCGGGTTCGGCGCTGATGCGCGATCTCGACCAAGCGGTGACGCTCGTGCGGGCGACGGTGTCCGCGGTGAGCATCCCCGTCCCCTTGAAGATGCGGCTCGGCTGGGACGACCAGACACGCAATGCGGCCGAACTCGCCCGCAGGGCAGAGGCGGAGGGCATTCGTCTGATCACCGTGCACGGGCGCACGCGTTGCCAGTTCTACAAGGGCCGGGCCGACTGGGCGGCGATCCGGGCGGTCCGCGAGGCGATGTCGCTTCCTCTCGTGGCCAACGGCGACTGTTCCACGCCGGAAGATGCGCGCGCCATGCTGGATGCGTCCGGCGCGGACGGCGTCATGGTCGGGCGCGCGGCTCTCGGCCGGCCCTGGCTCGTCGGGCAGATTGCCGACGCACTCGCCGGGCGACCCGTCCGGCAGCCTGGGGCCGCAGCTCGATCCGAGGCGGCGCTCGAGCATTACGAGACGCTGCTGACAATCTTCGGCCGGGAGAGCGGCCTTCGGCATGCGCGCAAACATCTTGCGGCCTATGCGGAACATGCACTCTCGGGCTGTGAGCCCAGGCCGGAGGAGCGGTTGCGGCTCGTCACCAGCGAAGATCCCGCGGAGGTCAGAACCCTGCTGGCGGGGTTCTTCCACTCCCATTCTTTTCTCGAGCGCGCTCCTGGCGCCGAAGCGGCCTGACCATGCAACTCGACCGTTTGTCGCGCCTCACAGAAGGCTCCCAGAGCTTTGCCCCCACGGCGCAGCTCCTGTTCAACAACCTGCCGCATCCCGTCCTCGCCGTGGCGCGGGACGGGTCGATCCGCGACGCCAACGTCGCCGCGGAGAGCTTCTTCGAACTCAGCCGGGTCATGCTGCTCCGTCTGAAACTGGCCGACGTGCTGCCCTTCGGTTCTCCGCTTCTGTCGGTGGTGGAGCATGCCCTGACGCGCGGCGCCGTGGTCAACGAATACCGTGTCGATATCGGGACACCTCGCATCGGCGCGGAGCGGATCGTCGACATCAACGCGGCGCCGCTCTCCGCCAATGGCGAGGGCGTAGTCATCATGCTTCAAGAACGGACAATTGCCGATAAAATGGACAGGCAATTGACGCATCGCGGTGCAGCAAGATCGGTTACGGCGCTCGCTGCGATGCTGGCGCATGAAATCAAGAATCCCCTTTCTGGGATACGCGGGGCCGCGCAGCTCCTGGAAACCGCCGTCACCGACGAGGATCGGGCCCTGACGCGCCTCATCTGCGACGAGACGGACCGGATCGTGAAGCTCGTCGACCGGATGGAGATCTTCTCGGACGAGAGGCCGGTGGAGCGCGAGAGCGTCAACATCCACGCGGTCTTCGATCATGTGAAACGGATCGCGCAGGCCGGGTTTGCGCGCCATATCCGCTTTCATGAGAGCTACGATCCCTCCCTGCCGCCGGTTTCGGCCAACCGGGACCAGTTGATCCAGGTTTTCCTCAACCTCGTCAAAAACGCCGCCGAGGCCATTGGCGAAGACACGATCGACGGTGAGATCGAGCTGTCGACGGCGTTCCGTCCCGGTGTCCGCCTCAAGACGCCCGGAGGGGTTGCGCCGGTCAGTCTGCCGCTGGAGTTCTGTATTCGCGACAATGGACCGGGCGTGGCGGAAGATATCATCGCGCACCTGTTCGATCCTTTCGTCAGCAACAAGTCCTCGGGAACTGGCCTCGGTCTTGCACTTGTTGCCAAGATCATTGGTGATCATGGTGGAATCGTCGAATGCGAGTCTCACCCGCGCAGAACCACCTTCAGGGTTCTGATGCCCATGTACGCTCCGACCGACGGGCGGGGTGGCGCGGAGTGACGGCCGGAGAGCCGGCGGAAGCATTCGACATCGTCTGCCGGATCGAACACGTCCGAACCCGGGCGTAAGGAGAAAAGTGCAGATGGCGACCGGAAACATCCTCGTTGCCGACGACGATGCTGCTATCAGGACCGTGCTGAGCCAGGCTCTCGCCCGGGCCGGGTACGAAGTGCGTGTGACCGGGACCGCCGCCACCTTGTGGCGCTGGGTGCAGGCGGGCGAAGGCGATCTCGTCATCACCGACGTCGTCATGCCGGACGAGAACGCATTCGAACTACTGCCTCGCATCAAGAAACTTCGCCCGGACCTGCCGATCATCGTCATGAGCGCGCAGAACACGTTCATGACCGCCATCAAGGCGTCCGAGCGCGGGGCCTACGATTACCTGCCAAAACCCTTCGACCTGAAGGAACTCGTCGCCATCGTGGGCCGCGCCATGAGCGAGCCGCGCGCGCGGGTCGCGCGTGAGAAGCCGGAAGAGATCGAGGGCATGCCTCTCGTCGGTCGGTCGCCTGCGATGCAGGAGATCTACCGCACGCTCGCACGGCTGATGCAGACCGACCTGACCGTCATGATCACGGGCGAGTCCGGCACCGGCAAGGAACTGGTGGCGCGTGCGCTGCACGACTACGGCAAGCGCCGGGGCGGACCTTTCGTCGCCATCAACATGGCGGCGATTCCGCGCGACCTGATCGAAAGCGAGCTTTTCGGACACGAGAAGGGCGCCTTCACCGGAGCCAACGCCCGCTCTGCCGGCCGCTTCGAACAGGCCGAGGGCGGCACGCTCTTCCTGGACGAAATCGGCGACATGCCGATGGAGGCGCAAACCCGGCTCCTGCGCGTTCTGCAGCAGGGCGAATACACCACGGTGGGCGGCCGCACGCCGATCAAGACCAACGTCCGTATCGTTGCGGCCACCAACAAGGATCTTCGCGTCCTCATCCAGCAGGGTCTGTTCCGCGAAGACCTGTTCTTCCGGCTGAACGTCGTGCCGCTGAGGCTGCCCCCCCTGCGCGAGCGCACCGAAGACATCCCGGACCTCGCCCGGCACTTTTTCAAGCTGGCGGCGTCCGAAGGCCTTCCGCTCAAGCACATGGAGCCGGCGGCCGTCGAGCGGATGAAGCGCTATCGCTGGCCCGGCAACATCCGCGAGCTGGAGAATCTCGTCCGGCGGCTCGCCGCGCTCTATCCGCAGGAACTGGTGACGGACCAGCTCGTCGAGGCGGAACTCGGCCATGACGCGCCGGTGGTCTCCCGCCAGACGCAGGCGCCCGTGAACGGTTCGGCGGCGCCGGCCGCGAGCCTTGCGGGCGACGACGACACGACGCTGTCACTCTCCGTCGAGCATCATCTGGCGACGCTGTTCCGCACCCATGGGGACCAGCTGCCGCCGCCGGGCCTGTATCACCGTGTGCTGCGCGAAATCGAATATCCGCTGATCTCGGCCGCGCTGTCGGCAACGCGCGGCAACCAGATCAAGGCGGCCGAGCTGCTGGGTCTGAACCGGAACACTCTACGCAAGAAGGTTCGCGATCTGGATATTCGGTTGATGCGCTCGCCGCGCTGAACCCGTCGACCGCGCCCAAAAAGCCACGGGGCGGCACGCGTCATCCACCGCGGACTTGTGCAGTTCGTGGATATGTCGGCTGCCGCCCTCAAATTTGTCGCAATCCAGCAACACCGTTGTATGAAAGCCACGGTCATTTGTGGCATGCGATGGTGTGGCGTTTCGATCCGAAGCGCCGCGTGGAAAGTCCGGGATCTACGAGACTCGCGGACGTTGAGGGCGGCGATGACGTCGGCGGATACAGGGCAGGGCCAGCGTTCGGCCGCCTATCAGAGCGAGCGGCGCTTTCTCGCGCGTTTCGGCCCGGTGGTCGTCACGCTGGCGATTGCCTGCGGCCTGTCCACGGTCCTGATCTTTGCGGATTACACGCCGATCTCGCCGACCACCAACGTCGTTCTGACGCTGTTCCTGGCAAATGCGATCATCATCCTGGTGCTGGCGGCCCTGCTGGCCGTGGAAGTCTGGCGGCTCATTCGGGCCTGGCGGGCGGGAGCGGCCGGTGCGCGGCTGCACATCCGCATCGTCGGGCTTTTTTCGGGGATCGCGGCCGCGCCCGCCATCCTGATCGCCATCGTGGGCTCCATCACGCTCGAGCGCAGCCTCAACCCGGCATTCATGCAGGACGTCCGCGGCTTCGTGCTCAACACGGCGGAGGCCGCGCGACTGTTCCGGGAGTCGCAGTGCCGTTCGCTGCTTCAGGAATCGCGGCTCCTCGCCAGCGATCTGGATCGGCTGCGCACGATCTACGACAGCGACCGCGACAAGTTTCGCGAGTTCTTCACGGGCCGCACCAAGATCCTCGGCTTCACCACGGCGGTGATCATGTCGGGAGACGGGACCGTGATCGAGCGGGCCGATACCGGCAACGAGGGCAGGGTGGTGACGCCCGAACCGCAGGATTTCGAGGACGCCAAGAAAAACGAGCCGCTGTGCCTGATCCTCGACGAGGGACGCACCTTCGTGGCCGTGCGCGACCTCGTGTCGATCGACAACACCTATGTGTATGTGGCGCGGCCCATCGATCCCTTCGCGGTTGATTTCCCGGCGCAGGCCGCCGGCCTCATCGCCCTCTACGAGGCTTTCGACGCCCACCGTCGCAACATCCAGATCGCCTTCGCGACCATGTATGTGCTGCTCGCGCTGGTGATGCTGCTTTCGGCGACCTGGCTCGGATTGTCCTTCGCCAACCGTCTCGTCATGCCGATCCGCCGGCTGATCGCCGCGACCGACCAGGTGTCGTCCGGCAATCTCTACGTCCAGGTTCCGGTGCACAAATCGGAGGGCGACCTCGCGCATCTCGGCGAGACCTTCAACAAGATGACGTCGGAGCTGCGCCTGCAGCAGAACCGCCTGATTGCGGCCAGCAATCTGATCGACGAGCGGCGGCTTTTCACCGAGGCGGTGCTTTCGGGCGTGCCAGCGGCGGTCATCGGCATCGACAAGGCGGGGCTGGTCACCGTGCTCAATCCGTCAGCCATCAAGCTGCTGGAAGGTACGCCGACCGACGCCGACGCCGCGCCCGGGCGACCGATCGAAGAGGTCGTGCCTGAGCTTGGCCCGATCATCGCCGAGGCGCGCGACAAGAGGCTGCGCCTCTATCAGGGGCAGACCACGATGCTGCGCAATGGACGCGAGCGCATCTTCAACGTGCGCGTCAGCACGGAGCCCTCGTCCCACGTCGAGCAATCTTACGTCGTGACCCTGGACGACATCACCGATCTCGTGAGCGCACAGCGCACCTCCGCATGGGCGGATGTCGCGCGCAGAATCGCGCATGAAATCAAGAATCCCCTGACACCCATCCAGCTGTCCGCCGAACGGTTGAAGCGCAAGTACGGCAAGCTGATCACGCAGGACCGCGAGATCTTCGACCAGTGCACCGACACGATCGTGCGGCAGGTCGACGACATCAAGCGCATGGTCGACGAATTCTCATCCTTTGCCCGCACGCCGAAGCCGCGTCTCGAGGAAGACGACGTGACCGTGACGGTCAAGCAGGTGCTGTTCCTGATGAAGGTCGGGCATCCCGAAGTGGCCTTCGAGGAAGATATCCCGGAAGATCCGGTACGGGCAAAGTTCGATCGCCGACTGTTGTCGCAGGCGCTCACCAACATCATCAAGAACGCCACCGAGGGTTTGGCCGCGCGCGAGGGCGAAGGTCTCGCGCCCGGATGCATCAAGGTGCGGGTGCACGAGAGCCCGAGAAACGTTCTGTCGATCGAGGTCTCGGACAATGGCATCGGCTTCCCGACCGAGAACCGCCAGCGCCTGCTCGAGCCCTACATGACCACTCGCGCCGAAGGCACTGGACTGGGGCTGCCGATCGTCGCCAAGATCCTCGAAGATCATGGCGGCGGCATCGAATTGCTCGACGCCGAAGACGGCCCCGGAGCGCGTGTCAGACTCTATTTCCCCATGATTCCACGGGACGATGCGAGCGCATCTGCGGCGTTCGGCGCATCCGCCCCCAACGAGAAGGCGTGAGATCCATGGTCAGCGATATTCTCATCGTCGACGACGAAGCCGACATCCGCGAAGGCGTATCGGGCATCCTGTCGGACGAGGGCCACGCGACGCGAACGGCGCGCAATTCCGACGAGGCACTGGCCGCCATCGAGTCGCGACGGCCGCATCTCGTCTTCCTCGACATCTGGCTGCAGGGCTCGCGCCTGGATGGATTGCAGATCCTGCAGATCATCAAGGAACAGCATCCGACTTTGCCGGTCGTGATGATCTCCGGCCATGGCAACATCGAGACGGCCGTCTCGGCGATCAAGCTCGGGGCGTACGACTTCATCGAGAAGCCGTTCAAGGCTGACAGGCTCGTCCTGGTGGCCGACCGGGCGCTCGAGACCTCGCGCCTCAAGCGTGAACTCACGGACCTGAAGACGCGCTCCGGCGCGACCAACCGGCTCGTTGGTAAATCGAGCACGATCAACCAGTTGCGCAGCGTCATCGAGCGCGTGGCGCCGGCCAATTCGCGCATCATGATCACCGGCGCGCCGGGATCGGGCAAGGAACTCGTCGCGCGCGCCATTCATGACGCGTCGAACCGCGCGGCCGGCCCTTTCGTGATCATCAATGCAGCGACGATCACGCCGGAGTCCATGGAGGTCGAACTTTTCGGCACGGAGGCCGGGGAGGGGAGACTGCGCAAGGTCGGCGCACTGGAGGAAGCGCACGGCGGCACGCTCTACATGGACGAAGTGGCCGACATGCCGAAGGAGACGCAGGGCAAGATCCTGCGCGTGCTGGTCGATCAGAACTTTCAGCGCGTGGGAGGCGCGACCCGCGTGCACGTCGACGTGCGGATCATCTCGTCCGCGAGCCGCGATCTGGCTGCCGCGATCGCCGAGGGGACGTTCCGCGAGGATCTGTTCCACCGGCTTTCGGTCGTGCCGATCCGCGTTCCCTCGTTGTCCGAGAGGCGAGAGGACATTCCCGAACTGGTGTCCTATTTCATGGACCAGGTCTCGCAGACGACCGGCATGCCGCGCCGCCAGGTTGGCGAGGACGCGATGGCGGTTTTACAGTCGCACGACTGGCCGGGGAACATCCGGCAGCTGCGCAACAACGTCGAGCGTCTGATGATCCTGACGGCGGGCGATCCGGATGCGACCATCACGGCCGAAATGCTGCCTTCCGAGATCGGCGCCTTGGTGCCGACCACGCCGAACGGAACCGGCGGCGAGAAGCTGATGAGCCTGCCACTGCGCGAGGCCCGCGAAGTTTTTGAACGCGAGTATCTCGTGGCCCAGATCAGTCGCTTCGGCGGCAATATTTCGCGGACGGCAGAGTTTATCGGAATGGAGCGATCGGCCCTCCATCGTAAACTCAAGTCACTTTCGATTGATTGAGCGTCCTGACCCCACAGTCCGAAAGCATGACGGCTTTCTGCAAAGTTAGCCTTGCGGCTCTTGCTTTGCATCCGCTAGGTTTCGGACATCGTACGTTCCTTGAACTGCGCAGACAACGAAAGCTGGACCAGAGACGAAACCCTGGCGAGCTTTGACGGAAAGAGAAAAAAAATGGCTGCCGAACGCACCCAGAACTTGCAGGACACGTTCCTGAACTTCGTACGCAAGAACAAGGTGCCGCTCACGATATTTCTCGTGAACGGTGTGAAGCTTCAAGGCGTTGTCACCTGGTTCGACAATTTCTGCGTCCTGCTCCGCCGGGATGGGCATTCTCAGCTCGTCTACAAGCACGCAATCTCGACGATCATGCCCGGTCATCCGATTCAGATGTTCGAGCCTGACGATTCCGTTGAGAAGTGAGGCCGGCAGGGACGCGAAAGCGAGGTCCCTGTGAGCGCGGCGAATATCGGTAAACCCATCATCGAGCCGGAAAAGGCGCTGGCGGAGGCGACCCACGCACTTGTCGTGGGTCCCTATCTCAGCGATCGCGCCTCCGCGCGCCTCGAGACAGGCGGCTCTCTCCGCGCGCCGGATGCGCGCCTGGATGAGGCTGAAGGGCTGGCGCGCGCCATCGACCTCGATGTCGTGGGCCGCGAACTCGTGCAACTCTCGCAGATCCGCCCCGCAACCTATCTCGGCAAGGGGAAGGTCGAGGAAGTGGCCGAGCGCGTCAAGGAGCACGACATCCATCTCGTGCTGATGGATTGCGCGCTGTCTCCCGTCCAGCAGCGCAACCTGGAGAAGGCTTTCGGCTGCAAGGTCATAGACCGCACCGGCCTCATTCTCGAAATCTTCGGCCGGCGGGCGCGGACCCGCGAAGGCGCGCTGCAGGTCGAGCTGGCGCATCTGAACTACCAGAAATCGCGGCTGGTCCGATCCTGGACGCATCTCGAGCGCCAGCGCGGCGGCTTTGGCTTCCTGGGCGGACCGGGCGAAACCCAGATCGAGACGGACCGGCGGCTCATCCAGGAGCGCATGACGCGGATCGAGCGCGATCTCGAATCCGTCAAGAAGACACGCGGCCTGCATCGCAAGAGCCGCCAGGCCGTGCCTTATCCGGTGGTGGCGCTGGTGGGCTACACCAATGCCGGCAAGTCGACGCTGTTCAACCGCCTGACACGCGCCGAGGTTCTCGCCGAGGACATGCTGTTCGCCACTCTGGACCCGACGCTGCGCGGGCTGCGTCTGCCGCATGGCGCACGCATCATGCTGTCCGATACCGTGGGCTTCATCTCCGACTTGCCGACGACGCTCGTTTCCGCCTTCCGGGCGACGCTCGAAGAGGTGATCTCGGCCGACATCGTGCTGCATGTGCGCGACATCGCGCATGAGGACACGCAGGCCCAGAGCGCCGACGTCGAGGCCATTCTGGCGGACCTCGGCATTCAGCCCGAAGATCGCGACCGCATCATCGAGGTCTGGAACAAGCTCGATTTGCTCAGCGATGACCGTCGCTTGGCCCTGATGGATGCCGTCGAACATCGCAGCGCGGGCGAACGGCCTTTCATCGTTTCAGCCCTCAAGGGCGATGGCACGGACGCTCTTCTGGCCGGCATCGAGGACAAACTGGCGCGTGGCCGCTCCCGCTTTCGTGTGCCGGTGGCCGCGACGGACGGGCAGGGGCTGCATTGGCTTTACGAGAACGGCGAGGTGCTTTCGCGTTCGCCGCACACGGATGGATCGCTCGACATCCTGCTGCGGATCGCGCCCGAGAAAATCGAACGCTTGCTGCAGCGATTTCCCGAAGCGAGCCGTGACGAGGAAATGCCCGTCGCGTCGGTCTGGCTCGAGGCCGAAGACGACGGCGCTACCGATGGCGAGGCCGGCGAGACCTGACGCTCACGATCGCTCGAGCCGCTTGGCCTCGTCCCAGAGGGCGTCCATTTCCGAAAGCGTCGCGTCGTCGAGGCTGCGGCCCTGCGTGACCAGAGCTTGCTCGATGTGAGCGAAACGCCGCTCGAACTTGGCGTTGGTGGCGCGGACGGCGTCCTCCGGGTCGACGTCGACGTGCCGCGCGAGATTGGCGACGGCAAACAACAGGTCGCCGATTTCGCCCCGCATGGCGTCCGGGTCCTTGAGATCGGCAGCTTCTTCAAATTCGGCGATCTCTTCCTTGATCTTGGCGAGAACCAGCCGGGCGTCGTTCCAGTCGAAACCGACCGTCGACGCTTTGGCCTGGAGTTTGACCGCACGGGTCAGGCCGGGCAGAGCCGCGGGCACGTCGGCCAGCAACCCTTTTGCGACCTCGACGCCTCCCCGCCGCGCGGCCCTGAGGCGTTTTTCCTCTGCCTTGATGCGCCCCCAGGAGGCCTTCACCTCCTCGGGTGAAAGAGCATTTCCATCCCCGAAGACGTGCGGATGGCGGCGAACCAGCTTGGTGGTGATGGCTTCGACGACGTCCGGAAAAGCGAAGAGGCCGGCCTCCTCGGCGATCCTGGCGTGAAAAACGACCTGGAGCAGCAGGTCGCCCAATTCATCGGTGAGATCCGACCAGTCGGCGCGTTCGATCGCGTCGGCGACCTCATAGGCCTCCTCGATCGTGTAGGGCGCGATCGTCGCGAAGGTCTGCTCCAGATCCCAGGGGCAGCCGCTGCCTGGCGTGCGAAGAGCCGCCATGATCTCGATGAGACGGGCCAAGTCGCGGGCAGGTTTCATGAGCAACGGCCTGTCAGAAAAGTCAGCCTAGCGGGCGGAGAGAGAAACGAAAAAAGGCGCCCGGAGACGAGCGCCTTTTCGACCGGAACGGGGCTCCGGTGCAGATGACGGACGGACGAGCGATCCGGCTCAGGCCAGGTCGATCGAGACTGCCTCGCGGCCTTTCGGCGTTTCGACAACCTTCATGGAGACGGCCTGCCCTTCGGGCAGATGCGCGATTCCGGAAGGACGCAGGATCGAGATGTGCACGAAGACATCCTTGCCGCCGTCGTTGCTCGCGACGAAGCCGAAGCCCTTCGCGTCATCGAACCATTTCACGGTTCCGGAAATTTCCGTGGCCGTGGAGACGTCCGGCATGCGGCGCTGCGGCCGCGGGCTGTCGAACGTGCGGGCAGGGCGTACTTCGGAGGCGGTGGACGTATCCACTTCCAGCACGCGTGTGACCTGGGCGCCCTTCATGCCGGATCCAACCAGCACTTTGAGCTTGGCGCCCGGAGGTACGGTCTCGTAACCGGCGGACTGGAGCGCGCCGATGTGCAGGAACGCATCGCCGGTACCATTGCCGAGTTCGACGAAACCGAACCCCTTGTCACCCTTGAACCACTTCACCGTGGCGTCGACGGGCGTACCCGTCGGGGCTCCCCCCATTTCGGGAGCAGGGCCGCCGCCAAAGCTGGGGCCGCTACCGAATGCCGGGCGAGAAGGACGGCTCGGACGAGAGTCGTAGGACATCGGTCCATCGTCGTCGAACCCCCGCTTTCTGGGGCCCCGGAAATCCTTACCTTTGCTCATGATACCTGCTCGTCTCCGCCAATTCTTCGCTAAGCCCGTGGTCCGTCATCAGAATCCAAAACGCAAAAAGCCAGCCAGGAGGTGCTCCCGACTGGTTTCGATCGTTCCAGCGAACCGGAAGTCTCGCATTCTCAATATGGGATGCGCGCACCTGTCGCACTTGTAGCAGTAAAGTCGGGCCTGCGCCATGGCTTTCACGCATTCTGAGAAAAAGACTTGACGCCGTGAAAGACAAGGATCGACGCAGCCGATCGCGCGGTGAATCGTTGGAACCAGGACGCCTTCGCCGATCGCGAGACAGGCCAGGATTGGAGATTGTCATGGGTATGCTCGTCGACGGGCGCTGGCACAAGGACGCGAGCGGCTTTGCCTCGGCAGATGGGCGCTTCGAGCGCAAGGAGAGCGCCCTGCGGAACTGGGTGACGCCGGACGGCGCGCCTGGGCCCGGCGGGCAGGGTGGCTTCGAGGCGGAACCTGGACGCTATCATCTCTACGTCTCGCTGGCCTGTCCCTGGGCGCATCGGACGTTGATCCTGCGGCGGCTCAAGGGCCTTGAGGACATGATCGGCCTGTCGATCGTGCACTGGCTGATGCTGGAGGATGGCTGGACCTTCGCGCCCGGCGAGGGCGTGCTGCCTGACCCGTTCTTCGGCGCCAGGGCCTTGCATGAAGTCTATGCCGCGGCCGAGCCGGGATACACGGGGCGCGCCACCGTTCCCGTCCTGTTCGACAAGAAGCTGCGGCGCATCGTCAGCAATGAATCCGCCGAGATCATGCGCATGTTCAACAGTGCGTTCGATCAGGTTGGGGCCAAGCCGGGCGATTTCTATCCCGCCGACCTGCGCCCGGAGATCGACGCGATCAATGCACGCGTCTACGACACGTTGAACAACGGGGTCTACAAGGCCGGCTTCGCCACGACGCAGGCGGCCTATGAGGAAAATGTCCGCCCGCTCTTCGACACGCTCGATTGGCTGGAAGCGCAGCTGGGCACGCGCCGCTATCTCTGCGGCGACAGGCCCACCGAAGCGGACTGGCGCTTGTTCACGACCCTGATCCGCTTCGATCCCGTCTACGCCACACACTTCAAATGCAACCTGCGGCGCATCGCCGATTATCCGCATCTGCAGGGCTATCTGCGCGAGCTCTACCAGATGCCGGGAGTGGCCGAGACGGTGAACTTCCACCATATCAAGAGCCATTATTTCGGCAGCCACCGGCACATCAACCCGAGCGGGATCGTGCCAGCCGGACCCATCCTGCACCTCGACGTTCCGCATGGTCGTGGGTCGAGCGGAAGCTGACGCGGTCGGTCAGGCGGGGGCGAAATCTGCTTCCTCGTAGAGCGGACGGATCTCGATCTCGCTCGGACCCGGCATCGGGTTCGGGCAGCGCTTCACCCATTCGACGGCCTCGGCCATATCCTTCACCTGCCAGATCCAGAAGCCTGCGACGAGCTCCGCCGTCTGGGTGAAGGGACCGTCCGAGACCGAGCGGCTCGCGCCGTCGAATGCCACGCGCTTGCCCTTGGAAGACGGATGCAGGCCATCGCCCGACTGCATCACGCCGGCGTTGGTGAGTTCCTCGTTGAACCGGCCCATAGCTTCGAGGAGTTCTGTCGACGGCAGGAGGCCTTTCTCGCTGTCCGCCGTAGCTTTGACCATCACCATCACACGCATTGTCGCTCTCCATCATACGCCGCCCGCACGGGCGTTCGATCATAGACGCGTGACGAAGCTGGATGCCGACATGCATGGGAGAGGTTGACGACCTCCGTGGGGTGGAGGGTTGCCATTCCGGCTATGGCGGAAGGCTTTGTCGAATGGGCCACGCAGGGATGGTGATCCAGGCATCCGTTATTCGCATAAGGTATATTATGGAACTTGTATGGATGGGGTTCAGAGCAGTCGCAGGTCCAAGTCAGATAGCCAACTCCTAGCGTGAATGTTGAATCGCGGCCATTTGCATACCGTCGGAAAACTGGCTGCTTAGCTCGCGGGCCAGCCCAACGCATTCTGGCAGCCGAGCATCAGGCGGGAGCGCCCCAAGCGATCCGTGCCAAGACATTCTCCACGATGCGCACGCCGGCCTCTGTCTGAGCGACGTCGAGCGGCTTCTCGCCGCCCAATTCGCTTAGCCCGCGTCGGAACCAAAGATGGGCCTTATCGCGTTCGCCGAATGTGTGTTCGGCCAGCGACAGGACGCCAACATGCCTGACGGCACCGTTTAGCCCTCCGACTGACTGCGACTGAGCCTTTTGCTTGTCGACATTCAATGGATACCGCGACTTCATCTAGACCTTCGATTTTGTTGCGCGGGTCGAACTTCCAGCGACAGCGTCTTGAAGATGACCCTCTTGTTTGCCCCACTCACAACGTCTTCCTCAAATTCACTCGGCACAAAGCGAATCGTGACTCGGCAATTCGGTGATGAAATATTTCGAATCAAACCACAACGTCGTTCCATTTCGATCTTAGATTGAGAAGGAGAAACGTCTTCCGAGAATATGGCTGTAAACACAGAGCCTCCGCTGATGCACCGGTAATCGTCGGTGTCGGCGTGTATGCAAGCGACATTGCGGACCTCAAGTGAGCGCCCGACATACTTCCTTGGCGAGATATACAGATCAGCCGGATCGACGACGATCATGTTGGATAGACTGAATTCCACCTTTGGAGAATCCAGCGACTCCAGGATTGCTTTTCCTGCTCCTTCGGAAGCCTTCTTGGCTACGGTATCGAAGCATTGTAGCCGAGCTTTATCATCATTGAGACCTCTGCAACCCATAAGTTCGGCAGCGACGGTCGCGAGGACATCCGAAAGATCATTTTTCGCAGCTTCAGCCGGAATGCTGGAAGAAGCAATCGCGATTAAAACGCCATAGATTCCAAACCGCATTTTAGAAACTCACACCTGAAAAGCATGAGCTTGACTGAAATTGGGCGATGTTGCAATTGGGTTGGGAACATAGAATGCGCCTGAAGGACGCGAGCGTCCAACTGGCGCCGCCCCCTGCCCTCAGCCATCCATCTCCGTGTCTTCGAGCTTGCGCGCCAGCACCTTGTCGATGCGGCGACCGTCCAGATCCACGACTTCGAAGCGCCAGCCCAGCGTGTCGATATATTCGCCGGTG
>JAQGJH010000097.1 GCA_028290705.1 Hyphomicrobiales bacterium | reverse complement strand
GACCGCGAAGGGGAGGCCGCGACGGCGGTGCTGCTCTCAAAGCCGACGACGGAGGAAGGCGCTGTCCAGTTGGCGAACTTCGCTGCCAACATGGCGGATCGCGAGCACTACGACCACGTGACCGACGCTTGCCGTACCCTAGGCGACTGGCTGATCGCCCGCCGCCGCGCCCGTGCGGAGGGCTGAACCATGGATCTCACCCACCCTGAATCCATCGCCGAGCGCCTAGAGCGCAATTCGAAAAACTACCTCCAAATGGAAGGTAAGATCCAAGATCTGGCTGCCCTCGCGTGGTCGCTTCAGCAGGCGATGAGCGACATAATCATGTCCGACGCCAAAAAAGCCGGTGACATCTACAAGATCGAAGTGCACCGCGAGACCCTACGGGCTGCGATCTTCTCATCTGAGGAGATCCACCGCCGTGTCGGAGAACTCTGGCGCATCTACGGAGAAGAACCGGACGACGCCTGACCAACCCGGCGGCCGGCGCATCCTCATGCCGGCTCCTACCCGGGAGATTGTTGCCCCAGATGTTGCCCGGAGCACACCGGGACCCCGCGCTAACCCCTGAAATTAGGACTAAGCCCTTGAAAATATTGGCGTCCCGGAAGGGATTCGAACCCCTGACCTACGGTTTAGGAAACCGTTGCTCTATCCTGCTGAGCTACCGGGACGCAGGCGTCGCGCTGCGCCGAAACGCAAGGCCGCACTATTCGCCGAAACGCGTTCGCGGTTCAAGCCACATCGCGACGCCGCGAAAACATCTCACGCCGAAAACCGAGGCGCCTCCGACCCGATGCGCCGTCCGCGAAAGCCCGCCCCGGCATGAACGACGGACGGAACGGACGTGTCGGGCTCGCAATCCTGTTTGCGGGAACGACACTCGTGACGGCGGCACATGCCTGCGTTGAACCTGACGCCGCAGTGAAAATCGGGACGATCAGCAACGTCGGCGACCGCCACGAACTCGTCCTCGAGGATGGCAGGATCCTCTTGCCGGCAGGACTGGCCCTCGTTCAGCCGAAGGGACCAGGGCCCCGATGGGCGACCGCCGCCCACGACTCGCTTCGATCGTCTCTTTCAGGAATGACCGTTTTCGCTGCCCCGGACAATTTTCGACAGGACCGGTGGGGTCGCCTCGTCGGCCACTTCAGCGTTTCGTCTCCCGAAGGACCCGGCGACCCTGCGGAGCGACTTCTCGCCTCGGGGCTCGCGCGTTATTCGCCTGAGGGCGTCAGTCAGCCCTGCCGAATCAAATACCTGGGTGCCGAGCGCCGCGCCCGCGCGGCTTCGCTTGGCCTCTGGAGCGATCCGTACTATGCCATTTTGACGGCGGAGCAGAGCGAGGCGCTCAAGGCACGGTCGGGCGAATTCGTGCTCGTGGAAGGGCAGGTTCGCCGGCTGGGACAAACCTCCGCCAGATTTTATCTCGATTTTGGCCCGGTTAGAGGCGTTGACTTCGCGTTGACCATTTCGAGACAAAATTCAAAGGCTTTTGATCGCATGGGAATGCCTGTCCGTTCACTCGTCGGTAGACGCTTGCGGGTACGCGGCGTTCTCGACACCCGCTTTGGCCCGCAGATCGATGTGAGCCTCCCGGACGCCATCGAAAGAATCGAGCGCTGAGGTCGATGCGGAATGAGCGTTGAAGGCATCTGGTTCTCTCCCGAACGAGCTACTCGGCCGGCCGCACGCCTCCTCGTGGGCGCTCTGGGGCTCGCGCTCGCCGGATGCGCCGCGCTCGATCCCGGAGGATCCAAGCCGGAACTGCCCGCCGTTCCCACGGCCGCGCCGCGGACGACCGGGATCGACACGCCAGCCTCTGCGGAACACAAGCGATTGGTCGCGCTCTTCGGCGGAGAGTACAAATCGGCTGCGGCCGAACTTTACCTCAACGGCATTTTGGCCCGCCTCGCCCAGAGCGAAGAACGCCCGACCACGGCCTACCGCGTCACGATCCTCAACACGCCGACCATCAACGCCTTCGCACTCCCTTCAGGAAATCTTTATCTGACGCGCGGGCTCCTGGCGCTGGCGAACGACTCCGCCGAACTCGCAGCGGTCATGTCGCATGAGATCGCGCATGTCAGCGCCCGCCACGCGAACCAGAGAGCCGAGCTGGAGAAAAATGCTGCCGTCATCAGTCGGGCAGCCACCTTGGTGCAAAGTCGCCAGAAAGGTGAAGAGGTCCAGGCGAACGGACGGATGTCGCTGGCGAGCTTCTCGCGACAGCAGGAACTCGAGGCCGATCAGATCGGCGTGAAGACAGTCGCGCGCGCAGGCTACGACCCCTACGGAGCATCCCGCTTTCTCGGGTCTCTGGGTCGGTCCACCAGCCTGCGCGCGTCGATGTTCGGGCAGAAATCCGGCGACGAGCAGCCGGACATTCTGGCGACACATCCCTCGACTCCGGAACGGATCAATCGCGCCATTGCGGCGGCCCGCCAGATTGGAGCGCCGGGAATCGGCAGCGCCGGCCGCGACGAGTATTTGAACGCGGTCGACGGCATCAACTTCGGCGACGACCCGAGCGAAGGGTTCGTGCGGGGTCGACGTTTCATCCATCCGAAGCTTGGCTTTGCATTCGAGGCTCCGGAAGGTTTCGTCCTCGACAATTCGGCACAGGCGCTTCTGGGCATCGCGGCCGGCGGCAACGAGGCATTGCGTCTCGACAGCGTCAGCGTTCCCGCTTCGACGAGCCTGGAGGCCTATCTGGCCTCCGGCTGGATGGATGGGCTCGATCCAGCCTCGGTACGGAGCGAGAATTTCAACGGTATTTCGGCAGCCTCGGCCGATGCCAAGGGCGGCGAGTGGTATTTCCGGGTTGCGGCAACGCGCTTCGGGACGGAGGTCTATCGCATCATCTTCACGACGCGATCCCTGACCCCGGCAACCAGCGCCCGGTTCAAGCAATCACTGGAGAGCTTCCGAAGGATCACGCCCGAAGAAGCCCAGCGCGCGCGCGCCTTGCGCATCAGTCTGGTGCGCGCCTCCGCCGACGATACCGCCGCTTCGCTCGCATCCCGGATGGCCGTCTCGGACCGGCCCCTCGAACAGTTCCAGTTGCTCAATGGATTGAACGCGAGTCAGCCGATCAAGGCCGGCGACAGGTACAAGATCGTCGTGGAGTAAAGGCAGAAGCCTGGCGGACGACATAGAGCGTCCGGGCGGGCCACTCCTACGGCGCTCCGATCTTGCGCCGCGAACGTCGTCGTGACCCATCACAGACCTGCGGCTACGGAACTTGCCGCGGAGGTCGGTCGTTCAGAGGAGACCCGGCGGTCCCGTGGGCGATGCGTCAATTCGTCGAATAGATTGATCAAACGCTGATCCATGCGGTCTCTCGGCAAGCCTCGGCGCTGGTCGTCGCGCCACGCGACGTCTGAGCGGCGACGCGTTATCGATTGATCCGGAGGTGGCTCGGCCACGTAATCCGTTTCATATGAGCAGGAGACGGAAATGGCGCAGATGGCTGGAGTCCAGCGGCAATTCGTCAAGGCGGCGATGTCGGCGCCTTTTCTCGAACGTGAAGAAGAGCATCTTCTGGCCGTTCGCTGGAAAGAGAAGCGGGACGAGCAGGCACTGCATCTTCTCGCGCAAGCCCATATGCGTCTCGTCATCGCACTCGCGTCACGCTTCCGTCATTATGGCCTTCCCCCGGCAGATTTGATCCAGGAAGGTCACGTCGGCTTGCTGGAAGCCGCCGCCCGCTTCGATCCGCAACGCGAAGTTCGCTTCTCGACCTACGCCACCTGGTGGATCCGCGCCTCCATGCAGGATTACATCCTGCGCAATTGGTCCATCGTGCGTGGCGGCACGAGTTCGGCCCAGAAGGCCCTTTTCTTCAATCTGCGGCGTCTTCGCGCCAAGCTGATGCGCGACAACCGGCCGGGTGACCAGGCCAAGATGTTTGCGACCATCGCGCAGGCGATCGGCGTGTCGCAGGCTGATGTCGAGATGATGGACACCCGGTTGTCTGGCCCGGACGTGTCCCTGAACGCCCCGGTATCCGACGGAGAAAACTCGTCCGTCACCGAACGCGTCGAGTTCCTCGTGGACGACAAGCCGCTGCCCGACGAGACGGTCGGCTCGAACATTGACACGCGCAGGCGCGTCAATTGGCTGCGAGACGCGCTCAACGTCTTGTCGGAACGTGAACTCCGGATCGTTCGGGAACGCCGATTGGCTGAAGACAGCGCCACGCTTGAAGCTCTTGGAAGCCGCCTTGGCATCTCCAAGGAGCGCGTTCGGCAGATTGAGAACCGCGCGATCGAGAAGCTTCGCAAAGCGCTGATCGAGCGGCACCCGGACGACGTCGCGGGCGCCATGATCTGATCGCACGAAGAGCCGCAGCCAAAGAAAAAGCCCCGCATCGCGGGGCTTTTCCATAAGTCTCGTCCCAGCGATTAGGCCGCCTCTTCGACATCCCCGTCCGGATCGGTGTCGCCCTCGACATCGGCGTCCGCAGCATCGCCCTCGTTCTCTGCATCGGCCTTGCCGCCTCGGCGTGGCCCCTTCTGGAGTTGGGACTCGATGAGCTTCAACGCTTCCGTCTCGGTCAGCTTCTGAACCGCAGCGATTTCACGCGCCATGCGATCGAGCGCAGCCTCGTAAAGCTGCCGCTCGGAGTACGACTGCTCCGGCTGCGCATCCGAACGATAGAGGTCGCGCACCACTTCGGCGATCGAATGCAGATCTCCGGAATTGATCTTCGCCTCGTATTCCTGCGCTCGGCGGGACCACATGGTCCGCTTGACGCGAGCCCGGCCCGTCAGAGTGTCGAGTGCCTTCTTGACGGTATCGGCATCCGCCAGCTTGCGGATCGCGCCCGACACCACCTTCGGCAACGGCACCTTCAAGGTCATCTTGTCCTTGACGAAGTTGATCACGAACAATTCGAGCTTGAAGCCGGCGACTTCCTGCTCCTCGATCGCAATGATCTGACCAACGCCATGCGCCGGATAGACGATGAACTCATTCGTCTTGAACCCGGTCCGATGTGTCCCGGGCTTCGGCACAGCCTTGTCGGCGGTCTTGACCGGGGCAGTGGCCGTTGCACCCGTTGGAGTTCTCGCAGGCTCTTTCATCATGGAAGACTTCACCGCATCGTCCTTCGTTGAAACGTCTGGGGAAGCTCCCGTCGAGGCGCCGTCCCCTTCTTGCATTCGCATCTGAGCCGCAGGCCGAAGCGGCTGTGCCGCAGTGACCGGACGGGCTGACACATTCGCCTGCTTCGCGCTCTCTGCAGGGCGCTCCGCGACGTGAGCCGTGGCCTTCAGATTGGTGTTCGTTGCCGGCGCTGCGGGACCCGCGGCAGCGCCCAACGATTGATTTCTGTCTTGAACAACGTTCTTGCCGGCAACGCGATCCCGCGTGGTCTCGACGATTCGACCTTTTGACGGCGAGACCGCGTCAGCAGGTTCGTTCCGTCCCGTTCCCGCCGGCGCCTTCTTGGGTTTATCGAGTGTACTCGCATCCGATGGCGTCTTTAAGGCCTTCGTCTTCGCGGACGAAGGCGATGTCGCCGCAGCCGCCTTGGGCGACCTGACCGTGGAGCCGCGCGGAGACGCTGCGGTCTTGGCCGCAGCCCGACCGACTTTCGGCGCAACGGCTGTCGCGCGCGACTCGCCGGCGCTGACCGAACGGGCTTTCCCGGCCTTCGACACCGCAGGGGCCCTTGAGGTCGCCTTGGCGGTCGTGACCGGCGTAGCCTGTCGTCTGGACGCGCCCGCCTTGCGAGAGGCCGCAGAAACGATCGCCGCCGCAGATTTCGCACGGCTGTTGCCAGCGCTTGCGGCGGCCTTGGCGCGGGGCGCGGCCGTCTTCGAAGCGGATGCCGTATGGACTGACTTGGCTGCGCGTGACGCTGACGCATCCTTGGACGCAGCAGACTTGCCGGAAGCAGGCTTCTTGCTCGCCTTGGGGGCCGTTTGGGAAGAGCGGGCTTTCGCCTTGATCGAAGAAGCAGCTCGCGAAGTCGCCTTCGGCTCGGCTTGCTTCGCGGCGGGCTTGGCGGTCGATTTCACGGCCGAGGATTTCACGGTCGAAGAACTTTTCGCGGACTTCTTCACCGCCTGGGTTGCGGCCTTGGCTTTGCTGACGGGCTTCTTCGACATACTGCGGCACTCCTCTCTTGTTCCGGGTTGGAGCCGGAACGGGGGCCGGAGGGCAGATACGCACCCCCCGTTCGAAGGCGCGATCCAGACAGCCGCGGATGTATCCACGCTGATGACCGCGTCTTCTCAGCCGTGATCACTCAACGTGGCCTGAAGACTTTCCCGATCTGTCCAGCGGGGAAGCACTGCGGAGACGAGAAGTCGAAGAAACCTTGTTTCTCCAAGCGTCTCGGCCCGAGCCAGCTTACACCCGCAAAACAGACCACCTGCTCCATTCAGAGCGCAAGAAAATCCATGGTGCCGGCGAATGCCGGTCCAATTGCAGACTCGATCAGGGATTGCTCGACTGTTAATAAAGTGTGTATCACGAAAATCGCCGCGAATCAAAGGATTCCGCCCCCGGCGGTCCGGCGTCGCCGAAGCCTGGTTAACCCCCTGATCCCGTAAAAGCCAAGATTCGATCGGTCGACGTCAGTCGCCCTCGCCCGGATTCGACGAGAAGAATGCCTCGTATTTTCCGGGCTTGCCGTCGAACTCCTTGGCGTCGGCAGGAGCATCCCGCTTGATCGTGATGTTCGGCCAGACGCGGGCCATGTCGGCATTGAGCGTGAGCCACTTCTCCTGCCCGGGCTCCGAGTCCGGCTTGATCGCTTCCGCCGGGCATTCCGGTTCGCAGACGCCGCAGTCGATGCACTCGTCAGGATGGATGACGAGCATGTTCTCGCCTTCGTAGAAGCAGTCGACCGGACAGACTTCGACGCAATCCATGTACTTGCACTTGATGCAATTTTCGCCGACTACATACGTCATGCTGATCTCCTCGACGTCGAACGGGCAGGCGAGACCGTCCAACGCATGCGTGGCGTGTGCTAGCGCCTTCAGGCCGCGTCCGCAAGACGTCGAAGCGTCGCAAACCGCTTGCCTCTCCGTCGCCGATGCTCAGGGATCCAGCCAGCGCGCCAGGGCGCGCCGCTCTCTCTTGGTCGGACGGCCTCCTGGCGTGTAACCCGCGTCGCCGCCCGTCGCCGCGGCAGGCTCGGGGGGTGTCAGATCCTCATAGAGGAGCCGTGCCTCCTCGTAAGGCCCTCGACGCTCGCCCGGCGCCGTCACCCGCAGGATCAAGACCCGCCGTTCGAGGGCGATGGTCAGCACGTCGCCGTTCGTAACGGATTTGGCAGGCGCCGTGACGCGCTGCGCATTGACGCGAACATGCCCGTCGGCGACCAGTTTGGCGGCCAGCGTGCGTGTTTTGACCACGCGCGCAAACCAAAGCCATTTGTCCAGGCGCTGGCGTCCCGCCACCGCCGGGAGGGTGCTGGGGGTTTCGTCGCGATCTCGGCCCTTGTGACTCAATAGGCGCGACTCAGTCCTTCTTGCCCTTGTTTTCCAGTTCGGCCTTCAACGCCAGAAGCTTGGCGAACGGCGAATTGGGATCCGGCTGACGATCGCGCGCGGCAGGCTTTTCGGTCGAGGCGAACGTCCGGTCGCCGCGGGGCCTGTCGCGTTCTTGATCGCGGCGTCCACCTCCATGAGGCGGCCGCGGTCGCCCGCCCTCGGGCCTGCCGCCCCCGGGACGGCCTTCAGGTCTGCCGCCGGGCGCGCGGGGCCCCTCTGGCCGGGGTGTCTGGAATTTGTTCGATCGCCGCTCGTCACGCCGTGGCGAACGGGGAGCATCGCCAGGCGGGGTCTGGGTTGCACCGGGTTCGCCGCTCGCGGAAGTCGCCGCGGCTTGATCGCTTCGCTGCGGCCGGCGGTCGCGGCGCGGCTGCCCACGTTCCGGCCGGCGTCCGTGTTGTTGCTGGCGATGTGGACGCCAAACCTCGATGAGTTCCGGTTCGCTGGCCTCCGTAGCCTGGGCGGAAGCGGTTTCGGCAGGAGTGGTTTCGGCAGGAGTGGTTTCGCCAGGCACGGCTTCGGCCGTCGGCGCTTCGGTGGCGTCTACGCCCTCTGCTGCAGCCTCGGCCGCAACCGCGGGCATTTCCGTGACCTGATCCTCGGCACCCTCGGACGCCGGTTCAACGGCCGGTGCGGGGTCAGCCGCAGCTTCGGATGCAACCTCCGGGACGGACGCGTCTTCGGCCACCGGTTCGGCCTCACGAGCTTCCGTGGGCGCGGGATCGGACGGAGGGGAATCAGCCAAAATCGGCTTGACCGGCTCGCGCGGCGCGGCCGCCAGAAGCGGAACCGTGATGGCGGGCCCCGGGCGCTTGTCCGACACGTAACCGAGCGAGCGCAGGATCGACGCGAAGGCCTCGCCCGAACACCCGGCGAGTGACGTCATCGCGACCGTGACCACGAAGCCGTCGCCGTCGGCGGACCCCACCGGCGCGTCTCCGGGCGTCACGCCCGGACGATAGGCGATCGCCGGGCGGATCAGGTCAGCCAGGCGCTCCAGAATGTCGACCCGAACGGCCCGTTCACCGCAGACCCGGAAACCGGCCGCGCGATAAAAGCCCTTCGGCACGGCCTTGTCGGCCGGAAAGGACGTGCGTCCCGAAGACGCCAGATGCGGAACCTCGTCCGCCCCGGCCACGCCCTCCACACCACCGTGCTTGAGCGCCCAAAGCTGGGCCGCCAGGGCGCGCGGCGCGGGCTTCAGCAGTTGCGGCAGATAGATGTGATAGGCGCCGAAGCGGATGCCCAGCTTGCGCAGGGCCGCGCGGCCTTCCTGATCGAGGGTCTTCATTTCCTCGGCCACACGGGACCGCTCGAGGACCCCAAGCGATTCGGCGACCTGGAACGCAATGCCCCGGCCGATGCCCTGCAGGGCCTCGCCGGTCTCGAGTTCGGTCAGCGCGCCCAGAAGCTTCTTGACGTGTCCCGCGAGCCAGAGATCGAGCCGCGCCTGGACCTGTTCGAGTGCGCCGCCATTCAGATGATCGTCAGCCAGAACCCGCACACGCGGACTAAGGACATGATCGCCCCCGACGATGCGGCCGACCGCCTCGCCGAGCCAACGGATGACGCCGTCATTGGCGAGGACATAGGCCTCGTCCACGGCCTCGTGGATCCGCTGCGCCCGGCTCTCGATCTCGCTCGCCAGCGCCTTCTGGGCTGCGGCATTGAGCGTTCGAGCGGCCTCGCCGGCCGCCTGCGGGTCCGGCGTGAAGCGGAATCCGTGAAGTTGTCCAACATGCTGACCTTCGACCAGCACATCCCCGGCCGCGGTGATTTCCGCTTCAAGCATCGCGTTCTCTCTCAAGCGGCGCATCAGAACGCTCGTACGCCGGTCGACGAACCGGTGGGCGAGGCGCTCATGTAAAGCGTCCGACAGACTGTCCTCTACCTGACGTGTGACGCCCTGCCAATGCTCCGGATCGCGTAACCAGTCGGGTCGGTTCGAGATATAATTGAAAGTACGGACCTGCGCGATGCGCGCCGACAGCGCATCGATGTCCCCATCCGTGCGGTCGAAGGTGCTCAGATGACGCTGGAACCACTCGTCCGGAACCCTCCCGGCCCGGATCACGAATCCGTACAGCGTCTGCACCAGTTCCGAATGCGCCGCAGGTGACAGCTTTCGGTAGTCCGGGACCTGGCAGCTTTCCCATAAGCGCTTGATATCGGCGCTTGTTTTCGTTTGGCGGCGCACCTCGGGATCGCGCGCCAGAATGTCCAGAACGAGCACGTCTTCGGCCAGCGGAGCGCGCGTCAAACCATGCTCGTCCGGCAGCCTTTCGAGCGAGCCCTGCAATGCGTCGATGGTCGAAAAATCGAGGTCGCTGTTGCGCCACTGAAAGAGCGTCAGGGGATCGAATCGGTGTGTTTCCAGAATCTGGACCAGATCTTCGTCGAACGGCGGGCAGCGACCCGTCGTTCCGAACGTGCCGTCCCGAAGATGCCGGCCGGCGCGGCCGGCGATCTGCCCCATTTCCGAAGGATTGAGGCGGCGATACTGCCAACCATCGAATTTCCGGTCGCCCGCAAAGGCGACGTGGTCCACGTCCAGATTGAGCCCCATGCCGATCGCATCGGTGGCGATGATGAAATCCACCTCTCCGGACTGGAAAAGCTCGACCTGGGCATTTCGCGTGCGCGGAGACAGAGCGCCCAGCACCACCGCGGCGCCGCCGCGCGTTCGCCGGATCCATTCGGCGATGGCGTAGACCTCCTCGGCCGAAAAGGCCACGATGGCGCTTCGGCGGGGAAGCCGGGAGAGTTTCTTCTCGCCTGCGAACATCAACTGCGAGAGGCGCGGGCGTGTCACCACGGTGACGCCCGGCAACAGCTTCTCGATCAGCGGGCGTGCGGTTTCAGCGCCCAGCAGGAGCGTTTCTTCTCTTCCGCGGCGGTTCAGAAGCCGATCCGTGAAGACATGACCGCGGTCCAGATCGGCGCCGAGCTGGATTTCGTCGATGGCCACGAAGGCGACATCCAGATCGCGCGGCATCGCTTCAATCGTCGAGACCCAGTATCGCGGATGTCGCGGCTTGATCTTTTCCTCGCCGGTGATCAGCGCCACATGAGCGGCCCCGACCTTTTCGACGGCGCGATTGTAGACCTCACGGGCCAGGAGCCGCAGGGGCAGCCCGATGATGCCGGACGAATGCGCCAGCATGCGCTCGATGGCGAGATGGGTCTTGCCCGTATTGGTCGGCCCGAGAACGGCCGTCACGCGCGTCGCGCGATCGTTTCGTCCGAGTGCGCGCTCCTTCGGGACGTAGGGTACATTCATAGTCGGAACGCCCACCTCTCGGACTGCGCCTCGCAACCGGACGACCTGGCCAGCCGATCGCCTTCATAACACAACGCAGACCACCGCCGAATCGCTCGCGGAATTCTCGAGTCGAACATTCAGGGAACGAACCGGGGGCGAATCGCAGACTCTGCTTGAGTCTGGGTTTGTTCGACACAAGATGCGGTGGCTCGGCGTCAGCCATTCACACATGTAGTGTTTCGGCGCGCCCAGGCCAGATTTTAGACCATTCAGGATGACGAAGCCGGACGGACTCCGAATCGTCGCCGTGTCAACTCACTGGGACGCAGTGGCGGAGCTTCCGCCGCCGAGGTTCAGTTCCGAAGCCTCTATGACCGTCGTACCGACCATGGTGGCCACGGAAATCCGGTAAGGCACCACGACCCGCGTGCCGTTCAGGGGGGCGAGCCAAACTTCCATGTCGCGGTTGTTGGCCATGAACTGCGTCGGCTTGCGATTGGGCCGATGGCCGGCAATCGGAACATATCTGACGGAACACACCGCCACCGGCCCGTCATAGCCCTTTGTCTTGACCGCGCGCGTGCCCCGGTAAGTCAATGAGACGTCGAAACGCGTATAGCCGTCAAAGATCGGCAGGCTGCGGTTACAGGCGGCCGGGCCGACAAGAGGCTCTGTGCCGGCAACCGGCATGACGAGAGCGCTGAGCGGATCAAGGACGCCCCGTTTATGCTCGTCGGTCAGCGGCACCCGCCCCTCGTTTTCGGTGAACGGCGGAGCGATATCGACGCCCCGCACAGCCCCGCCGGCCATAGCCATCCTGACGGTCCGGGTTTCCTTGCTGTTCGCCGAGGTGTTCGCATAGCTCGCGGGAGTGACCCGGCCCTGCGTCAATGCGCCGGTGGCCGTGGCCGCCCCCTGCGAACTGGACACCATCGAAGCAAGGCCCGTCAGCTTGGCGTCGACCTGCAACCGGTAGGAAGACGGGTCGATCGACCCCGACAAGCCGGCGGTGCCGAGCGGCAGGCCGACGAGACGGACGGAATATTTCACCCGCACGTTCTGGGCTTCTGCCGGCGCAGCGGCAGCCAAGCATCCCAGGAATGCCACACCGACCGCCGCAACGAGGGAGCGCGAGGGGCGGCCGACACATCCACCGGGCCGACGGCCGCGAGATACGCTCGAACCACAGGCCGTGTTCGAACCGAAAGACTTGACCATGTTCGGGACACCATGAGAATCATGAAGGGCGACGGACCAGCCCACTAACATCATTTTGGCGAGAAATCAGACGCTTTCGTGGCCCGGCGTCGCCTCCACTCGCCTTGACGCATTTCCCGCGCTCGACTATACACCCGCGTCCGACACATTGAGCGTCAGGCCCGGACGAAGAGCCAAGTGCGCTTCGTTTTCCAGAACATCTTGCTGGCTTTTCCGCGCATGCGGGTCATCCGGATGGGAGTCTGACCTCACTTTGCGGCCTAGGTCGTGAGACCGGTCACAAAGATCTGAACCAGCGGCTTCGTCCGCGACAGTCCAAGCGGCATTGCCGCACCACGCACGAGCGGCCTTGCCGCGAGATAAGGATACTTGCCATGGCACGCCGTTGCGAGCTGAGCGGAAAGGCCGTCCTGAGCGGCAACCTCGTCAGCCATTCGAATCACAAGACCCGCACGCGGTTCCTGCCCAACCTCTGCAACGTGACGTTGATCTCCGACACGCTGAAGCGTTCGGTGCGTCTGCGCATCGCGGCCGCTGCCCTTCGCTCGGTCGAGCATCGCGGCGGCCTCGACGCCTTCCTGCTGAAGGCGAGCGATGCTGACCTGTCCAGCAACGCGCGCGCGCTGAAGCGCGAGATCCTGAAGAAAGCCGTCGAGGCAGCGCCCGCCGCCTGATCGAAGAAGTCCGGATCTGTCATCCGCGAAAGCCCGGCTGTGTGCGACACAGCCGGGCTTTTTCGTTGAACGATGCTCGATCGGGCGAGAGGCGAACCGTCAGCGCGCAGCAGGCCGCGGCGCATCGCCCTTGACGACACCGCGTGAAGCGACCTGGGCCGCACCGGGACGCTGCGTCGGGGCCCGCATCTGCGGCATGGGAGCGACGGTCGTCTCGCTGAACAATTCCGCGAGCTTCTCCGTCATGGCCCCGCCGAGTTCCTCTGCGTCCACGATGGTCACGGCGCGCTTGTAGTAGCGGGTGACGTCATGCCCGATCCCGATGGCGATGAGTTCGACCGGCGATCGGTTCTCGATCTCGTCGATGACGAAGCGAAGATGCTTTTCCAAGTAATTGCCAGCATTGACCGACAGGGTCGAGTCATCGACCGGCGCGCCATCCGAGATCATCATCAGGATCCGGCGTTGCTCGGTCCGTCCAAGCAAGCGCTTGTGCGCCCAGTCGAGCGCCTCGCCATCGATGTTCTCTTTCAGCAAACCCTCGCGCATCATCAGCCCGAGATTCTTTCGGGCGCGACGCCACGGCGCATCCGCCGCCTTGTAGACGATGTGGCGCAGGTCGTTGAGCCGGCCGGGATTGGCGGGCTTGCCGGCCTGCAACCAGGCCTCGCGCGACTGTCCGCCCTTCCAGGCCCGAGTGGTGAAACCCAGTATCTCGACCTTGACGCCGCAGCGCTCGAGGGTCCGCGCCAGAATGTCGGCGCAGGTGGCCGCGACGGTGATCGGCCGTCCGCGCATGGATCCGGAATTGTCGAGCAACAGGGTCACGACGGTGTCGCGGAAATTCATGTCCTTTTCGCGCTTGAACGAAAGCGGCTGCTGCGGATCGATGATGATGCGCGACAGACGCGCCGGATCGAGCATCCCCTCTTCGAGATCGAACTCCCAGGCGCGATTCTGCTGCGCCATCAAGCGGCGCTGCAACCGATTGGCCAATCGCGCCACGATGGCGGACATGTGGTGCAGTTGCTTGTCGAGATAGGCGCGCAGACGCTCGAGCTCTTCGGCCTCGCAAAGCTCTTCCGCCAAAATCATCTCGTCGAATTTGGTCGAATAGGCCTTGTAGTCGGGACCGCGATGCTGCTCCTGCCCGAAGACCGGCGGGCGGCGGCTCTCGCGCGACTCGTCGTCATCGCCTTCGCCTTCCTCGTCCAGAAGGTCGCCGGCCGGCGCATCGGCGGCGTCCATCGCGCCCTCTTCCATATCGTCCGTCGACTCGTCGGCTTTCTCGACCTGCATGGCGGAGCCGGAATCGTCCTGTTCGCCCTCGCTCTCCTGGTCTTCGGGCGACTCGTTCTCCTCGTCGGCTCCTTCTTCCTCGCCGGTCTCGTTCTGGTCCATCGCGTCCTCGTCGATCATGTCGAGCGAGGCGAGCAGTTTCTGGACGGCGCGGCCGAAGGCCAACTGATTCTCGATCGAAGCGTCCAGCCGCGCGAGATCCTCGCCCGCCCGATCCTCGATGATGGGACGCCAGAGATTGACGAGCTTTTCGGCGGATGCAGGCGGCGGAAGCCCCGTGAGCTTTTCGCGCACCATGAGGGCGACCGCGTCTTCCATCGGCGCGTCGGCACGGTCCGTGACTTCGGCATAGGTGCCCCGGTGGTAGCGATCCTCCAGCATGGCCGCGAGATTGCCCGACACGCCCTCCATCCGGCGCGAGCCGATGGCTTCGACGCGCGCCTGCTCGACGGCCTCGAACACCGCGCGCGCATTCTGCTGCTGCGGCAGAAGCCGGCGGTGCACGCGCTCGTCGTGGCACGCGAGCCGCAACGCCATGGAATCGGCATGGCCGCGCACGATGGCGGCTTCGCGCGGCGACAATTTTCGCGCTGGTTCCGGCAACCGCGCCTTCGCGCCCTCGCCCGTCCCGACCAGAGACGGGCGATCGGCCGCGAAGGTCACTTCGAGTTCATGCGAGCCCGACATCGCCCGCATGCAACTGGCGACCGCTCGCTTGAACGGTTCCTGCGGCGCATCGGACTTTGTCGGAGGCTTGCGGTTCGTCGTCATGGGACCTCGAGTTTCGTCTTCTTCTTGATCAGGTCATCGCGACATTGACGGAGCTTTCCGGCAATTCCTGACCGAAGCAACGCTGATAGAATTCGGCAACCAGCGTGCGCTCGAGTTCATCGCATTTGTTCAGGAAGGTCAGGCGGAACGCGAAGCCGATATCCTTGAAGATCTCGGCATTTTCCGACCATGTGATGACCGTGCGCGGGCTCATCACGGTGGAGAGGTCGCCGGCCATGAAGGCATTGCGCGTCAGATCGGCGACACGCACCATCTTGTTGACCACGTCACGGCCTTCCTTCTGCCCCTTGTAGTGCGGCGACTTGGCGAGGACGATGTCCACTTCCTTGTCGTGCGGCAGATAGTTGAGGGTCGTGACGATCGACCAGCGATCCATCTGACCCTGGTTGATCTGCTGCGTGCCATGATACAGGCCGGATGTGTCGCCGAGGCCCACCGTGTTCGCGGTGGCGAACAGACGGAATGACGGATGAGGCCGGATGACGCGGTTCTGATCGAGCAGCGTCAGTCGGCCAGAGACCTCGAGAACGCGCTGGATGACGAACATCACGTCGGGGCGCCCCGCGTCATATTCGTCGAAGCACAGCGCGATGTTGTTCTGGAGCGCCCACGGCAGGATGCCGTCCCGGAATTCGGTGATCTGCTTGCCGTCCTTCAGGACGATCGCGTCCTTGCCGACCAGATCGATACGCGAGACGTGGCTGTCGAGATTGATACGGACGCAGGGCCAGTTCAAGCGCGCCGCGACCTGCTCGATATGCGTCGACTTGCCGGTCCCGTGATAGCCCGTGACCATGACGCGACGATTGTGGGCGAAGCCCGCCAGGATCGCGAGTGTCGTCTCGCGATCGAAGAGATAATCCTTGTCGAAATCGGGAACATGCTCGCCGGTTTTCGAGAAGGCCGGCACTTCCATATCGGACTCGATACCGAAAACCTGGCGCACCGAAACCTTTGTGTCCGGCAGGCCGGGGGACGTCGCTGTCGTTTGCATCATACCTCCGTACCCGCGAACGAAAGCGCGCGGGGCATATTTTGGGCCAGGGGCCGGGGCGTCGCGCGAACGGAACTCCTTTCACGCGGCAGTGACCTTGCCCATCAGGTGAGCTTGGCCGATTTCAAAAACTTGTAGGCCTGGATGATCTCACGCAGGCGGTCTTCCGACGACCGGTCGCCGCCGTTGGCGTCCGGGTGCAGCCGTTTGACCAATTCCTTGTAGCGCGCCTTGATGGTTTCCGCATCTGCCGTTTCATCCAGGCCGAGCGTGGTCAGGGCTTTCATGGCGGCCAGACCGTAGCGCGGTCGCCGCGGCTCCTGCATGGGACCGCGCGTCCGATCCCGGAACATGCCCATGGGATCGACGAACCCCTCGGGTTCGACCCCGTCCTCGCGATGCCCCTTGCCGGCCCGATTGACGCCCATGTTCCAGGTCGGTCGATGGCCGACCACGGCCTCGCGCTGGTACTTGGCGACGTCGTCATCGCTCATTCCACGGAAATAATTGTAGGAGGCGTTGTACTCACGGACATGTTCGAGGCAGAAGCTGAAATACTGCCCTTCGCGCAGGCGGCCCTTCGGCGCGCGAAACTCGCCGCCCTCGACGCATCCCGGATGGTCGCAAGGCGTCCGGACGGGCGCCCGCTGGGGCTCACGCTTGACCCTGATGCTCTGGAAGAGTGGCGAATTGAGATCCATGCTTCTGACATTAGGAGTGTGTCGAAGGCCCCGCAAGGAGCCGTGGCCAATGGCCGCCGCCAGACGTCCGGCAACTTGCCGGGGGTGCCGCAGCCGCGACATATGGTAGGAAAGGCCGACGCGAGTTCAGCGCCGGAAGGACCATCATGACTGAGTCACTCGAAAGCGTTAAGGGCCGAATGACGGTCAAGCTTCAAAAAGCCCTGTCGCCCGTGTCGCTGGACGTGATTGACGAGTCCGCGCAACATGCGGGACACAAATTCCACCCCGGAGGTGTCGAGCCGCGCGGTGAGACGCACTTCAGAATCAAAGTGGTGTCGGAAGCCTTTTCGGGCAAGTCCCGGCTCGAGCGACATCGCCTCATCAATGCTGAATTGGCGGCCGAGCTCGCCGATGGCGTGCATGCTCTGGCCATCGAAGCGCGGGCCCCCGGCGAGCCGACGCGCCCCTGACATTCCGCCCGACACGAAATCGCCGCATCGAAACGGGATATGGCGTGAACTTTCAGGACCGTTAACGTTTCCGGGCGCAGCCTCACTTCACATGGCGGCCGTGATTCTCTACCAAGGGTGTTGCGGCCGAAGAGCTGTCATGCGCCGACCGGCTTGCTGGGACCACGCGATGCGATTGAAAACCGTGACGACGCGCACTGTAGCGCTTGCATTCCTGGCCGGGAGCTTTTCCGCCACCCCTGCCCTCGCCACGCCGTCCCTGGTGGCTGATCTGGTCACCGGCGAGGTGCTGCTTCAGGAAGACGCGGCGCGTCCCTGGTATCCCGCTTCGCTGACCAAGCTGATGACCGCCTATGTGGCGCTGAAAGCCGTGAAGCTCGGCAAGGTCACGCTGGACACGCCCTTCGTCGTCTCCGCGCGGGCGGCCCGCGCCGCACCCTCGAAGATGGGCTTCAATCCGGGCACGGAAGTCACGCTCGACAATGCCCTCAAGATGCTGATGGTCAAGTCGGCGAATGACATTGCGGTCACCATCGCCGAAGGGCTGGGCGGCTCGGTCGAAGACTTCGCCAACGAGATGAACAGCGCCGCTGCGGCGCTCGGGATGTCCCAGTCCCACTTCGTCAACCCGAACGGTCTGCACGATCCCGAGCACGTCAGCTCGGCGCGCGACATGGCGATCCTGGCGCGCGCGCTCTACCTGGATTTTCCGCAGCAGGCCGATCTCTACGGCATCGGCGCGCTCAAGCTCGGCGACAAGGTCATTCCGACGCACAATGGCCTGATCGGCCGCTATCCCGGCGCCGATGGCATGAAGACCGGCTTCGTCTGCGCTTCGGGATTCAACGTGGTGGCGAGTGCCCAGAGAGGCGGCCGTCACCTCGTCGTGGTCGTCATGGGATCGCCGAACGCAAAGGCGCGCACCATCAAGGCCGCGCATCTGTTCGACAACGGTTTCAGCGCCGGCACGTCCTGGCGGGCCAAGACGCTTTCGAGCCTGCAGCCGATCGCCGGCCCGGCTCCCAACATGCGGCCGGAAATTTGCGGGAAGAACCGCAAGGTCGTGCAGGAAGACGATCTCGCCGTGGTGGCGCCGGCCAATGGCCAGCCCGACGACAGCGCCGCGGCCTTTTTTGCCAGCGATGGCCGGGCCCAGGCCCGCGCGGTCTTCACGATGGGTCCCCGCCCGCAGTTCGAACCCGTGGAGATCTTCGTCGGCCGCCGTCCGGGATGGACCGGGCCCGTCGCCATGGCGCGACAGGCTCCCGGCGGAACGATGATCCCGGCCAATGCGGCGGCATTCGCCGATCCTCGCCCCGTCATGCCCCCCGCGATGGCGGGCGCGGCAGGAACCGCCATGCCGTTGGGTCTGAGCGGCGCCGCCCGCGGGATCGGCGCAGTCACCACTCGGGCCATCGAGGTGAAGAGTCGCGCCGAAATCAAGAAAAGCAAGCCGCCGGTGCGCGCCGCGGCGGCAAGCGGCCCCGATCTCGGCAAGGACGCCAAGCCTAGCGCCAAACCAATTGCCAAACCGAGCGCCAAGCCGAGCGCCAAGCCGGCCGCCAAGACCTCAAAGCCCGCTCCCAAGGTAACGGCGGCCAAGCCCAAGAAACCCGAGACCAAGTCCCCGGCGAAAGCCGACGCCGTCAAGGTCTCGGACAGCAAGGCCAGGCCCAAGAGCCGCACCGAGTAGGACGCCATGCCCGATCTGGATCCGGTGCTCCAGCGCCGCCCTCCACCGCCCATTCCCGTGACGGTGCTCACGGGATTTCTGGGCGCTGGCAAGACGACGCTGCTGAACCGGCTGCTTCGCGATCCCGCCTTGTCCGACACGCTCGTCCTCATCAACGAATTCGGTGAAATCGGCCTCGATCATCTCCTCGTCGAGCGCGCCGACGGCGACATGATCGTCATGTCGTCAGGCTGCTTGTGCTGCACGATTCGTGGCGATCTCATCACCACGCTCGAGGACTTGCTGAAACGGCGCGACAACGGCCGCATGGCCCCCTTTGCACGCGTGTTGATCGAGACGACGGGGTTGGCCGATCCCGCGCCCGTCCTGCACACGATCATGTTCCATCCGTACCTGATGCTGCGGTACCGGCTCGAAGGCGTCGTCACCCTGGTGGATGCCGTGAACGGCATGGCGACGCTGGACGCGCATCCGGAAGCTCTCAAACAGGCCGCGGTCGCGGATCGGATCGTGCTCTCGAAGACCGACCTGGTCGACACCGCGGCGGCGCGCCTGACCCTCGAGGCCCTGCGGCAACGGCTTGCCAGCCTGAACCCGGTGGCGCAGGTGCTGGACGCACGTTCGGGCACGGCCGACGCTTCGAACCTGTTCAACACCGGGCTCTACGATCCGGCCACCAAGATCCCGGACGTCAAGCGCTGGCTCAATGCCGAGGCGATCGAGGACACGCACGCGCCGGGCGGTGCTCACGCTCACGATCATCAGCACGGCCATCATCGGCACGAACACGAGACCCACGCGCACGAACATGACGTCAATCGGCACGATGCAAACATACGCGCCTATTGTCTGCGCAGCGACGTTCCCCTTCAGCCGCAGAGCTTCGACATGTTCCTCGATATGCTGCGCCAGTTCCACGGCCCGAGTTTGCTGCGGGTAAAGGGCATTGTCGGTCTGACGGTCGATCCGGATCGCCCCGTGGTGATTCATGGCGTCCAGCATGTCTTTCATCCGCCCGTGCGTCTGGATGCCTGGCCGGACGATGACCATTCGACCCGCATCGTCTTCATCCTCAAGGATCTGGCCCCGGACTTCATCGACAGGCTCTGGGCGGCTTTCGCCAACCTGTCGCGCCCGGACACGCCGGACGCCGAGGCCCTGACGCAGAACCCGCTCGCGCCTGGCCACCGGAGCGGCTTGCTCGCCTGAACGCGGCACGGATCTTGAGTGGGACATCCCGGCACGCCCCCGCCCTTGCGCCGCGTCTCTTTCGGGACGCAAGCGTCGCATTTCGGGACGGCGCGTGGACGGAGGTTCCGATATGGCACGGCAGTTCGCCGGCACTCCCGGGGGCATCGGGGGTCAAAAGAAGCCCTGGCTGACATTGCGGCGATCCGCGCAAGCCGACACACCGGCCATCGGCGCGGAAGAGGCCCGCAGCGCGGAGGTACAGTCGGGCAGCACTCTCGCCGGACGCGTGCAGCACGTGACGTGGATGGAAGCCGAAACCCACGCGGAAGCCTGGCGAGACCTCTCCGAACGCGCCGCCGCGCCCAACGCTTTCCTGGAACCATCCTTCGCCCTCACGGCGATTCGCCACAGCCCGCCCATCGCCAGGCCGTCGTTTTTGTTGGTGTGGGGCGACGATGCGCGGACCCGGCTGATCGGCCTTGCGGCCGTCCACTTCCCGGTGAGCGCCAGCGAACCCCTGGTGACATTCTGGAACCACGCAGACACGCGGCTGGGCGGCCTGCTGCTGGACGACGTGCAGGACAGCGAGGCGCTGCACGCGCTCGTCACATGGCTGGCGATCGAACATCCTGCTTTGCGCGTTCTCATGTGTGCAGGCGTTCGTCGTGACTCGACAGTGTCGGCGGTTCTCGGAAGCCCGTCGAGCCGCCGTCTGCGGCTCCGCGTCGTCGAAAGCTCCCAGGGCAGGCTCCACGCCTACGATCCCTCGCGAAAAAGCGATCCCTTCACCGAAAACCTGCTCGTCGCCCCATCGTCTCTCGCCCGGGAGAGCGAACGCGGAGATCTTCGCGCCAGCCTCGAAGAATTCCTGCTTCTCGATGCGGCTTCAGACTCGGGCGGACGCATGCCGCTCCTCGACCGCGCCGGTTTCGCGACCTTTGCGCGCGCCGTCACTCGGCAACTCTCCCGCGAAAGCAAATGCCGCATCGAGCGGCTCACCCTGGAGGGCCGACTGATCGCATCTGCCATCATGATGCGCAGTGGCGGTGAAAACTTCATGTGGCAACTCGCCTACGAGAAGTCGGCGGCGCTGCGTCCCGCCGTCAGGCGCTTCATCCAGCAGATTGCACAGGATGATGCGAATGCGGGGCTCAGCACGATTATCTGTTGCGACGCTCCGGACGTCTTCACGGATCTCCCCGGCTTCCGGGCTCTGGTGACGGCCGACGTTCTGGTTTCACCTCCAGGCAGCGAGGCCCGTGACGTGACCGCGGCCTTGCGCCGCCAGACCCGGCGGCGCTTCGCCCGGGAGATCGGACGCCACCTGCTCGAGATCGCCGGTGGGGTCAGACGGGACCCGGCCTAGCCGAGGTCTCGGAGAAGCCGCCGAATGACCTTGCCGCTCGTCGTCAAAGGCAGGTCCGGCACGAAGGCGATTTCGCGGGGATATTCATGCGCCGAAAGCCGCTCCCGAACGAAGCCGCTGATCTCGGCAGCCAGCTGGTCGGAAGGCTCGAAGCCGTCGCGCAGGACCACGAACGCCTTGACGATCTCGGTGCGCAACGGGTCCGGCTTGCCTACCGCCGCGCCGATCACGACGGCCGGATGCCGTAAAAGACAGTCTTCGATCTCGCCGGGACCGATGCGATAGCCCGCCGACGTGATCACGTCGTCGTCACGCCCGGTGAAGCGCACGTAGCCGTCCGCATCCTGCCGGGCCAGATCTCCGGTGATCATCCAGTCGCCGATGAACTTCTCGGCCGTCGCCTCGGGTCGATTCCAATATTCGAGGAACATGACAGGGTTCGGCCGCCGGATCGCGATCTGGCCCATCTCGTCCACGTCGCAGGGCGTCCCGTCGTTCCGCACGACGGCCACGTCATGCCCCGGCACCGCTCGACCGATGGCGCCGGCGCGAGACACTCCGATGGACGCACAGGAAGCGAGAACGAGATTGCATTCTGTTTGGCCGTAGAATTCGTTGATCGTCAGTCCGAAAGCGTCCCGTCCCCATTCGTAGACCTCGGCTCCGAGCGCTTCCCCGCCCGACGCCATGGTGCGCAGGTCGAGTTTGAACGACCGCCTGGGATTCGGCACCGAGCGCAGCATGCGAAGCGCGGTCGGGGGAATGAACGCATTCCGGATGCCCGCCTGGTCGATCAAGGCCAAGGCCGCCTCTGGATCGAATCGGTCGAACCGGCGGCATACCACGGGCACGCCCAGATAAAGCGACGGCATCAGCACGTTCAGCAGTCCGCCCGCCCATGCCCAATCCGCCGGCGTCCACATTCTGTCGCCCGGCCGGGGCAGAAATTCGTGCGGAAACTGAACTCCCGGCACATGGCCGAGCAGGACGCGATGCCCATGCAGCGCGCCCTTGGCCTGACCGGTCGTGCCGGACGTGTAGATCATCAGCCCGGGATCGTCTGGCCGCGTGTCCACGGGCGTGAAGTCGTGGGCCTCGGCACGGCACGCGGCATGGAAGTCCAGGACGTCGCCATCCGCTCCGTCGATGGAGACGATCAGATGGAGCGCTTCCGGCCGGGGTGAAATGCGACGAAGCTTGGCCACACCGGAGGCGTCCGTCACGATGCCGGCGGCTCCCGAGTCCGACAGTCTGTACTCGAGTGCGTCCATGCCGAAGAGCGCCGCGAGCGGCAGGGCGATCGCACCGATCTTGTAGATCGCCACATGGGCCACGACGGTCTCGGGCGATTGGGGCAGCAGGATCGCGACCCGGTCGCCCCTGCCTATTCCCCGGGCTCGAAGCACCCGCGCAAAGCGGTTGGATGCTCGGCGCAAATCCTCATAGCTGTGATTCACGAGTTCGCCGTTGCGCCATTCGACGATGGCGGGACGCTCGGGTTCGCGCGCCGCCCAGGCGTCGCAGACCGCGACCCCCATGTTGAACCGGTCGGGAATGCTCCAGCGAAAGTTGCGTCGCAACGCGTCGTAATCGGCCGCTTGCGGCAGCATCGGCGCCTCGATTGGGTCGGGAGAAGCGGAGAAACGCGAACTTAGGGCAAATCCGCGACCACAGGCAAGTTAGGCTCCGCTTCGCGCTTGGCCACGCAAGCCGCGCGACGAAGCCTGTCTAGCTCGCTACAATGGTGCTATAGGAGCGCCTTAAGGCAGAGTTCGAGTTGCGACATTGCGGAGCGGGGAATCCTTATGAAGCCAGCAGTCATTCTCGTCGGAGCGGACAAGGGCGGCGTCGGAAAGACGACGGTCTCGCGGGCGCTCCTCGATTATCTCGCCGCAAACGACATCCCCGCCAGGGCCTTCGACACGGAAAGTCCACGCGGCACGCTTCAGCGCTTCCACCCCGCAGTCACCAAAATCGTCGATGTGACGCAGACCACCGACCAGATGCGGATCTTCGATACGCTGAGCGACACCAAGGCCAGCGTGACGGTGATCGACGTCCGGGCCGGTCAGCTCAGCAACACCCTGAAAGCTTTGAAGGACGTGGGTTTCCTTGATGCCGTCAACGAGGGCGACTTCACCTTCGTGCTCTTCCACGTCCTCGGCCCGTCGGTTTCGTCACTCGGCGAGATCGCCGAAATCGCACCTTTCGTGACCGATGCGCATTATTTCCTGGTGAAGAACTTCATCAACGACACCACCTTCTTCGAGTGGGACCCCAAGACTTACTCGTCGTATTTCGGCAAGGTGAAGAGCTCCGGCGACGTCACCGTTCCCAAGCTCGACGCCCTGGCCTGCGAAAAGGTCGAAGTCGCGGGCGTGCCTTTCGCGTCCTTCGTCGCCGGCAAGACGGGCCGCGGCGACGAGGCCCAGAATTCTTTCGTTCTTCGCGGCTACGTGCGGACCTGGTTGCGCAACGTGTCGGCGGAATTCGACCGCGTCGGCCTGCGCGCCTTGCTGCTGCCGAAGCCGAGAAGAAGATAGTCGCGTTACAAGGTCAGAGGCGCCCCATCAGTGGGGTGCGTGCGAATGATGCGTCGTCAACCGGTCTATCTGGTCTGCTCTCCCCACCCTCGCGTGGGGACGAGTACGACTGCCCGGCTGCTGGCGGATTACCACGTCGTCGAAAAGCGCCCCTTCGCGACCTTCGACACCGATCCGCACGAACGCGTGCTCGCGACCTTCTTCCCGGCCGAGACCACGGTCGCGGATCTGTCTGTGACGCGCGGCCAGATCGCGCTGTTCGATCGACTGCTCGTGCCATCCCCGGAAGTCCGCATCGTCGACATCTGGACGCGCTCGTACCGTCAGTTCTTCGCCCAGGCGAGCGACATCGGCTTCTTCGAGGAAGCCGAGCGTCTGGACCTGCAGCCGATCGTGCTGTTCATGACCAACGGGTCTTTCGACGCCGTGGACGCAGCCGACGAAATCGCCCGGACCTGGCCGGAATTGCCGATGATCGTGGTCAGCAACGAGGGCGCGGCGCCGCTGGGCGAGGCGGTCCACGACCATCTCGCCAGCTTTCCGACGGATCGTAATTTTCAGATCCCGGAACTCGACCCGATCATGCGGCGGCACATCGAGAATCCGAACTTCTCGCTGTCGCGATTCCTGCTGTACCCACCGAGCGACATGTCACTGGTGGTGCGGGCGGATCTCAGGACGTGGCTGCGCAGCGTCTTCGCGCAGTTCCATTCCTATCATCTGCGCAATGCGCTCGAGGGAACGCGCTATCTCTTGAAATGAAACGCGTTGCGGCTCAGATGCTCAGCGCCGAACGCAATTCGCGCAGCTGGTCGAGCCGCATGGCAGCAGCCTGACGGGTTTCGTCCGTCTGCGCGTCTTCCAGGTCTTCCTCGGCGGCCCTGATCTGCTTCTCGATCTGGGCCGCATCCAGCTCGGCCAGCGGAATTGCCTGCTCGGCCAGAATCGTCAGGCCGGTCGGAGAAATATCCGCGAAGCCCCCGCGAACGAACAGGCGCTCCGAAAGGTCGCGGCCCGCGACCTCGACCACACCCGGGCGCAGCATGGACATCATCGGAGAATGGCCGCTCAAAACGGTGAACTGACCTTCCGATCCGGGCACCACGACCTGTTCGACCTCACCCGAGAAGATGAGACGTTCGGGCGAGACGAGCTCGAAGTGAAAAGCAGCCATGAAAATCTCCAACAACGATCGTCAGCCGGGGCCGCGCACGGCCCCGGAGGCATGTTCGACTCAGGCCGCTTCGGCGGCGAGACGCTGGGCCTTTTCGACCGCTTCCTCGATCGTGCCGACCATGTAGAAGGCGGCTTCCGGAAGATGATCGTACTTGCCGTCCACCAGACCCTTGAAGCCCTTGATCGTGTCGGCGAGCGACACCAGCTTGCCGGGCGAGCCGGTGAAGATCTCGGCCACGTGGAAGGGCTGCGACAGGAAGCGCTCGATCTTGCGGGCGCGCGCCACCGTCAGCTTGTCCTCCTCGGACAGTTCGTCCATGCCCAGGATCGCGATGATGTCCTGCAGCGACTTGTAGCGCTGCAGCGTGGACTGCACACGGCGGGCGATGTCGTAATGCTCTTCACCGACGACCAGCGGCGACAGCATGCGCGACGTCGAGTCGAGCGGATCGACCGCCGGATAGATGCCCTTTTCGGCGATCGAACGAGACAGCACGGTCGTGGCGTCCAGATGGGCGAAGGACGTGGCGGGCGCCGGATCGGTCAGATCGTCCGCCGGCACGTAAATCGCCTGCACCGAGGTGATCGAGCCCTTGGTGGTCGTGGTGATGCGCTCCTGCAGCAGGCCCATGTCGGTGGCGAGCGTCGGCTGGTAGCCCACCGCCGAGGGAATGCGGCCGAGCAGCGCCGACACTTCGGAACCGGCCGGCGTGATGCGGATGATGTTGTCGACGAAGAACAGCACGTCCTGTCCCTTGTCGCGGAAGTTCTCCGCGACCGTCAGGCCGGTCAGCGCCACGCGGGCGCGCGCGCCCGGAGGCTCGTTCATCTGGCCATAGACCAGCGCGCACTTCGAGCCCTTGGTCGAGCCGCCATGCTCCTTCGGATCGAGGTTCACGTTCGACTCGATCATCTCGTGATAGAGGTCGTTGCCCTCGCGGGTGCGCTCGCCGACGCCGGCGAACACTGAGTAACCGCCATGCGCCTTCGCGACGTTGTTGATCAGTTCCATGATGAGCACGGTCTTGCCGACGCCCGCGCCGCCGAACAGGCCGATCTTACCGCCCTTGGCGTAGGGAGCCAGCAGATCCACGACCTTGATGCCGGTCTCGAGGATCTGGCCCTCTGTCGACTGGTCCGCATAGCTCGGCGCATCCTGATGAATGGCGCGAAGCCCCTCGGACTCGATCGGGCCGGCTTCGTCCACCGGCTCTCCGATGACGTTCATGATGCGGCCGAGCGTGCCTTCACCGACCGGAACCGAGATCGGCGCGCCGGTGTCGGTGACGGGCTGACCGCGCACGAGGCCTTCGGACGTGTCCATCGAGATGCAGCGAACGGAGTTTTCGCCGAGATGCTGGGCGACTTCGAGCACCAGGCGGTTGCCGTTGTTCGACGTCTCGAGAGCGTTGAGGATCTGCGGCAGGTGGCCTTCGAACTTCACGTCGACGACGGCGCCGATGACCTGCGTGATGCGTCCGGTGGGCTTGTTGGTGGCGAGAGCCATGTTACGTCCTCACTGATGAATGGCGGTCAGAGCGCCTCGGCGCCCGAAATGATTTCGATGAGCTCTTTGGTGATCATCGCCTGGCGCGAGCGGTTGTACGTGATCGTCTGCTTCTTGATCATGTCGCCGGCGTTGCGCGTGGCATTGTCCATGGAGCTCATGCGTGCGCCCTGTTCGGACGCGGCGTTTTCGAGCAGCGCACGAAACACCTGGATGGAGATGTTGCGCGGCAGCAGAGTCGCGAGAATGTCGGCTTCGTTGGGCTCGTAATCATACGAGGCCTGCGCACCGGTCGCGGCGGCCGCCGTCGGGATCTGCGCCGGTATCAGCTGCAGAGCCGTGGGGATCTGGGCAATCACGGAACGGAAGCGCGCGAAGAAGATCGTGCAGACGTCGAACTCGCCCGCCTCGAACATGCCGATGATCTTGCGACCGATCGGATCGGCGTCCGAGAAGGCCATCTGCTTGACGGACCGCAACTCGATCAATTCGATGATCTGCTTTTCGAACTGCCGGCGCAGCTGGTCGTAGCCCTTCTTGCCGACGCACAGGATCTTGACCGTCTTGCCCTGACCCATCAGCGACAGGGCGCGCTCACGCGCCAGCCGGACAATCGACGAGTTGAACGCGCCGCAAAGGCCGCGCTCGGCCGTGCAGACGACCAGCAGATGAACTTTGTCCTGGCCGGTGCCGGACAGCAGGGCCGGGCCCTGCGCATCAGGCCCCATGCCGCCGGCCAGATTGGCCAGCACCGCTTCCATGCGCTGCGCGAAGGGCCGCGCGGCTTCGGCCGCGAGCTGCGCACGACGCAGTTTCGCCGCCGCGACCATCTGCATGGCCTTGGTGATCTTCTGCGTCGCCTTGACGGAGGCGATGCGGTTCCGCAGGTCCTTCAAGGAAGGCATGGTTCATCCGCTCGGGTGGGTCGGGACGCCCCCGCGCGGAAGGCGCGAGGGTCGGAGGTCAGGACGAAGCGGTCAGGAAAAGCTCTTCGCAAAGGCGTCCACGACGGCCTTCAGCTTCCCGGCGGTCTCGTCGGTCAGGTCCTTGGTGGTCCGGATCGAGTCGAGGATTTCGACGTTCTTGCCGCGCAGCGTGGCGAGCAGACCGTCCTCGAACGCGCGCACGCGATTGACCGGGATGGTGTCGAGATAGCCGTTGACGCCGGCGTAGATCACCGCGGTCTGCTCTTCCATCTTCAGCGGCGAGAACTGCGGCTGCTTGAGCAGTTCCGTCAGCCGCGCGCCGCGGTTGAGCAGGCGCTGCGTGACCGCGTCGAGATCCGAGCCGAACTGCGCGAAGGCCGCCATTTCGCGGTACTGCGCCAACTCGCCCTTGATCTTGCCCGCGACCTTCTTGGTCGCCTTGGTCTGCGCGGCCGAGCCGACGCGCGACACCGACAGGCCGACGTTCACGGCCGGGCGGATGCCCTGGTAGAACAGGTCGGTCTCGAGGAAGATCTGGCCATCGGTGATCGAGATGACGTTGGTCGGGATGTAGGCCGAGACGTCGTTCGCCTGCGTCTCGATGACCGGCAGCGCCGTCAGCGAGCCGGAACCAGCCGCGTCACCCATCTTGGCGGCGCGCTCGAGCAGGCGGGAATGGAGATAGAACACGTCGCCCGGATAGGCTTCGCGGCCCGGCGGGCGGCGCAGCAGCAGCGACATCTGCCGGTAGGCGACGGCCTGCTTGGACAGATCGTCGTAGATGATGACGGCGTGCATGCCGTTGTCGCGGAAATACTCGCCCATCGCGCAGCCCGAGAAAGGCGCGAGGAACTGCATCGGCGCGGGGTCGGAAGCCGTGGCCGCGACCACGATGGAATATTCCATCGCGCCACGCTCTTCGAGCACCTTCACGAACTGCGCCACGGTCGAACGCTTCTGCCCGATCGCCACATAGACGCAATAGAGCTTCTGCTTCTCGTCGTCGCCGGCATTGACCGACTTCTGGTTCAGGATCGTGTCGAGCGCGATTGCAGTCTTGCCGGTCTGGCGATCGCCGATGATCAGCTCGCGCTGGCCGCGGCCGACCGGGATCAGCGCGTCGATGGCCTTCAGGCCCGTGGCCATCGGCTCGTTGACGGACTTGCGCGGAATGATGCCCGGCGCCTTCACGTCCACCCGCGAACGGCGGGTCGCCTGGATCGGGCCCTTGCCGTCGATCGGGTTTCCGAGCGCGTCGACGACGCGGCCCAGCAGTTCCTTGCCGACCGGGACGTCCACGATCGAGCCGGTGCGCTTGACCGTCTGGCCTTCCTTCAGCTCGCGGTCGGATCCGAAGATCACGACGCCGACGTTGTCGGTCTCGAGATTGAGCGCCATGCCGCGCACGCCGTTCTCGAACTCGACCATCTCGCCGGCCTGGACGTTGTCCAGACCATAGACGCGGGCGATACCGTCGCCGACGGAGAGCACCTGCCCTACCTCGGTGACTTCAGCCTCATTACCGAAGTTCGCGATTTCGTTTTTCAGAATCGCGGAAATTTCAGCGGCGCGGATATCCATCAGCCGACCTCTTTCATACGAGTGCGAATTGAGTTGAGTTTTGTTTTCAGGGAGCCGTCGACCATGCGAGAGCCCAGTTTCACGACGAGA
>JAQGJH010000087.1 GCA_028290705.1 Hyphomicrobiales bacterium | reverse complement strand
CGCCAGCACCGCGTGACGATCGACTCCGAACTTCTGTTCGGCGGCACGCAATACCGCATCGTGCCGGCGCAGTAGCGCCCGTCCTTCGGCGACCTTCTCGTTGTCGACCAGCGTCGCCAGATAGTCCCAGATCGGCGTCTTGAACTCCGGCTGGTTGTTCATCAGCTCGATGATTTTCGGGTCGGGCTCGACGCCCCGCATCGTCCGGTCGAAGACCGCGCCGGAGACGCCCTGGCTCGCGGCCGTACCGCGGAGTTCCGCCAGGCAGGACTGGAATTGCGCCGAAGCCGGCGACACGCTCGACAGGAGACCGAGGCCGAGGCTGCCCAGCAGCGCGACGCGGGACCGGCAGGATGGGTGGAGGAGAGATGCGATTCGGTTCATGAGCCCGAACCTAGCCCGAGACGACCGCGGAGGTGAATGCCGCGGGCTCGATTTCGTGAAAACCTGACAGGCCGCGGAAAACATCCGCGTGAAGAGTCAGGACCAGGCGCGCTCCGACAGCTTCGCCTCGAAGTCGGTGATCTTCTGTTCCTTGACCATGGTCAGGCCGATCGCGTCGAGACCGTTCATCATGCAATGCTTGCGGAACTCGTCGATCTCAAACTTGACCGCGCCGCCGTCCGGGCCGCGGATTTCCTGGCTCGCCAGATCCACCGTCAGGGTGGCGTTGGCGCCGCGCGAGGCGTCGTCCATCAGCTTCTGCAGATCCTCGGCCGAGACCTTGGCGGGCAGCACGCCGTTCTGGAAGCAATTGTTGTAGAAGATGTCCGCGAAGCTGGTCGAGATCACGCAGCGGATGCCGTAGTCGAGCAGCGCCCAGGGAGCATGTTCGCGCGACGAGCCGCAGCCGAAATTATCTTCCGCCACGAGGATCTGGGCGTTGCGATAGGCCGGCTTGTTCAGCACGAAATCGGGGTTTTCCGTCCCGTCCTCGTTGAAGCGCAGTTCCGAGAACAGGCCCGCGCCCAGACCCGTGCGCGCAATGGTCTTCAGATATTGCTTCGGGATGATCATGTCCGTGTCGATGTTGGTGATCGGCAGCGGCGCGGCGACGCCCGTCAGGGTCGTGAATTTGTCCATCGGTCGAATCCGTCGGTCGGGGGGTCTGAACCCTCGGCTCGAGGGCTCGCATCCAGTCGCCCTTTCATCGCGGCTTTGCGTCGGCGGGTCAAGGGCGCGGCGGCGCTTCCGGCCGGAACCAACCGCCACACCTGCCGTTGCTTGGGCACGGGAATTCACGCCACGAGGAGCACGCCATGGTTGAGCAATCGAGCAGCAACGAGGATCGCGCCAAGGTCTGGGACCTGGTCAAGGACATGCGCATCGCCATGCTGGTCACCAAGTCGATGGACGGTTCGATGCACTCGCGTCCGATGGCGTCCGTGCAGAAGGATTTTGACGGACGGCTCTGGTTCATGTGCCGCGAGCATTCGCTCAAGGTCGACGAGATCGAGCGCAATCCCGACGTGCTTCTCGCCTATTCGCATTCGCCCCAGCAGCATTACGTCTCGATCCGCGGCGCCGCCAGCGTCGTGCGCGACCGCGCCAAGATCAACGAACTCTGGAGTGAGGCCGACCGCGTCTGGTTCCCCAAGGGCCCGGACGACCCGGAAATCGCCCTGCTGGCCGTCGACGTGGAAGAGGCCGAATATTGGGACGCGCCCTCCTCCGCCATGGTGATCGCCTACGGCTACGCCAAGGCCCGCCTCTCGGGCGAGCCCCCGAAGATGGGCGAGAACAAGGTGGTCAAGTTCTGAGCTAGACCTCTCGCAGGCCGCTCGCGCCGTATTCGCGCGGGCGGCTCACTTCGCCGCCGCCTCGATGGCTTCCATGTCGTCGTCCGAAAAGCCGAAATGGTGGCCGATCTCGTGCACCAGCACGTGCGTGACGATGTCTCCGAGCCGCTCGTCGTGCTCGGCCCAATAGTCGAGGATCGGGCGGCGATAGAGCCAGATCATGTTGGGAAACTCGCCCGTCTGCATGTTCGCGCCGCGCTGCGCGAGGCCGCGCCCGTGGAACAGGCCCAGCAGGTCGAACTCGCTCTCGCACTTCATCTCCCGCATGGTCTCGTCATCGGGAAAATCGTCGATGTGGATGATCAATCCCTCGCACAGAGCCCGGAATTCGTCCGGAAGCCCCGCATAGGCGGCATCCGCCATCGCCTGGAAATCCTCGAGCGACGGAGCCCGGCGGGGAGACCACGCCTCGCCAGCGCCATTGTCGTCCGATCCCGCCGAAGTCATGCCGCTCTCGACTCCTAGAAGAACCAGCCGGTCGCCAGATTGACCACCAGCACGACGAGGAACACGAGTCCGAGCGCACGGCCGAGCCGCCGTCCCCAGACCTCCACCCGGTCTTCCGCCGGCGCGTCGCGCCCGGCGAAATGATCGACCCCGCGATGGAGCGCGGAGTCGAAGACGCCGTGCGACGAGCGCCCCATCGCGTCGAGCGAGCGGCGCGCCTCGCGGGCGTCGGCGTCAGGGTCGTGGCTCATCCCCGCCCTTGTACCATCGGGACGCGGCCGGCGAAACGGTCGCGCGTCAGCGCACGAAACACGTCTTCTTCACCACCACCTTGAACCAGCCCTGGCCGAGATGATCGCTGTTGCTGTTCTCGGTGCAGCCGGGCTGGAACGGCAGGGGCTGGCCCGGCACCACCAGCAGCGACGGCGCCTTGGGCACTTCACGGAAGCCGCGCGCCTGGCGGCGGCGTGAGGGAGCGGCCGCGACCTCGCGCTTCGGGACATGGGTCGCGGCCGTGTCGCGACGGTAGATTCCCGGAATGACCAGCGGGTCCTGGCGACGCGAGGCGCGCACGGCGCCGCGCGACCCGCGTGGACGCGCCGCGCGCGGCTCGCGATAGCCCATGTCGGCCATCTGGAACGACATCACGTCCGGCCCGCCCCGGGCGAACCGGGACGGAGCGCCCGCGAGCGTCGAAACGGACAGCGCGAGACCGGCTGAGAATACGGCGGAAAACAGTAAGGCGCGACGCAACATCATCAACTCCAAATCAAGTCGGCCGCCCGAGAGGCACCGTCTGATCCTGAATTCGGGAGTCCGTCCGCCGCCGCAGACGCCGTCGCTCGAGGACGAGCGGTCGGGAAGGCACAAAAAAAGCCGGCCCGCAGGCCGGCTTCCTTAATGGCTGAGCTCGAGCTTTAAGTAAAGTCGCGAATGTCGACGAATTTGCCCGCGATCGCCGCCGCCGCCGCCATGGCGGGCGACACCAGATGCGACCGTCCCTTGAAGCCCTGACGGCCCTCGAAATTGCGGTTCGACGTCGACGCGCAGCGCTCGCCCGGCGCGAGCTTGTCGGGGTTCATCGCGAGGCACATCGAGCAGCCCGGCTCACGCCATTCGAAGCCGGCCGCCAGGAAGATCTTGTCGAGGCCTTCGGCTTCCGCCTGCAGCTTCACCAGTCCCGACCCGGGCACCACCATGGCGTTGACGTGGTCGCTCACGCGCTTGCCTTCCACCACTTTGGCGGCGGCCCGCAGGTCCTCGATGCGGCCGTTGGTGCAGGAGCCGATGAAGACACGGTCGATCTTCAGGTCGGTGATCTTCTCGCCGCCCTTCAGGCCCATGTAGTCCAGCGCGCGCTGGATCTTGGCCCGGCCCTGCTCGTTCTTGGCGTCCTCGACGCGCGGCACCGTGCCCTGGATCGACACGACGTCCTCGGGGCTCGTGCCCCAGGTGACGGCGGGCGGCAGCGCCGCGGCGTCGAGACGGATCTCGGTGTCGAAGTGCGCGCCCTCGTCGGTCTTCAGCGTTTCCCAATAGCGCACGGCTTCGTCCCAGGCCGCGCCCTTCGGGGCTTTCGGCCGGTCCTTGAGATACGCATAGGTCTTTTCGTCCGGCGCGATCAGGCCGGCGCGCGCGCCGCCCTCGATCGTCATGTTGCAGACCGTCATGCGGCCTTCCATCGACAATTCGCGGATGGCTTCGCCCGCGAATTCGATGACGTGGCCGGTGCCGCCCGCCGTGCCGATATGGCCGATGATCGACAGGATGATGTCCTTGGCGGTCACGCCGGCCGGCAGCTTGCCGTCGACGGTGATGCGCATGTTCTTGGCCTTGGACTGGATCAGCGTCTGGGTGGCGAGCACGTGCTCGACCTCCGACGTGCCGATGCCGTGCGCCAGCGCGCCGAACGCGCCATGCGTCGACGTGTGGCTGTCGCCGCACACGATCGTGGTGCCGGGCAGCGTGAAGCCCTGCTCCGGCCCGATGATGTGCACGATGCCCTGGCGCTTGTCGAAAGCGTCGTAATATTCGAGGCCGAAATCGGCCGCATTGGTGGCCAGCTGTTCGATCTGCGCCTTGCTCTCCGGATCGTCGATCTGGGCGCGGTTCGTGGTCGGCACGTTGTGATCCACCACCGCCAGCGTCTTCTCGGGCGCGCGGACCTTGCGATGCGACAGCCGCAGACCTTCGAACGCCTGCGGGCTCGTGACCTCGTGCACGAGGTGACGGTCGATGTAGAGCAGGCAGGTTCCGTCCGGCTGGACGTCGACGACGTGGTCGTCCCAGATCTTGTCGTACAAAGTGCGCGGCTTGGCCATGTGGTTCGTCCCGGAACGCCCGCTTGGTGCGGAGCTGTCACATAAGAACGCACTTCTTAGCCGAAAACCCCGCCGCGAGGAAAGATCCATCTCGCCCTATGGACTTTCGACGGCGTGCGCCCGTGCCCGGGCTCTGCTAGGATAAGGAATTCTCGAGACCCGGAGCCGAAAAGTGGCCGAACGTCCGCGTGTTGCGCCTTATCTGACGGTTTCTCCCGCGATGGGCGCCATCGCCTTCTACACGACCGTTTTCGGGGCCCAGCAGCGCGCCCTGATGCCCGCCATGGACGGCCTGCGCATCATGCATTGCGAGCTGATCATCAACGGGGGTTCCGTCATGCTCTCCGATGCCTTCCCGGAATATGGCCAGATCCGCGTGCCGATCCCGGGCGAGCCCGTGATCATGTCGGTCAGCCTGGAATACGACACCAGCAAGGAGGTCGACGACGTCTTCGCCAAGGCCACCAGCCTCGGGGCCAAGGGCGAGACGCAACCGACCAATTCCTTCTGGGGCACGCGTTTCGCCGTCGTGAAGGACCCGTTTGGGCACCGCTGGATGCTGAACGCCCCCGCGGGCAAGTGACCTGACCCGGGAGCGCCACGGCAATTCTTCGTGAGGCCGCGCTTTTGCTCTTGCCGAGCCCGTGCTTTTTCCATGACCTTCCGCCCAGCCCGCCGACAGCCGCGGGAGCGAAATCCGGAGGACATGCATGACTGGACATTGGCAGGACACGACGCGGCGCGGAGCCTTGCAGGCGCTCGGCGCGGGAGCCGCCCTGGCGGCGACGTCGGCGGCCGGCATCGGCCCGGCCCTGGCTGCCGCCCCGCCGGTCGGCAAACAGGCTCCCGGAGTCTACCGCCAGAAGATCGGCGACATCGAGGTCACGTCGGTGACCGACGGCGCCCGCAGCTTTCCGCTGGCCGATAATTTCGTCCGCAACGCGCCTCGCGCCGACGTCAATGCCGCGCTCGAAGCCGCCTACATGCCTGCCGACCGCATGACCATCGTGTTCAACCCGATGGTGCTCAACACCGGCGGCAAGCTGGTGGTGATCGACACCGGCAACGGCCCGGATCCCAAGGGGGAGGTCGGCCAGTTCATCCCCAACATGACGGCCGGCGGCATCGACCCCAAGACCGTCGACATGGTGGTGATCTCGCATTTCCATGGCGACCACATCAACGGCCTGCGCCTCGCCGACGGCAGCCTCGCGTTCGCCAATGCCGAGGTCAAAGTCCCGGCTGCCGAATGGGCGTTCTGGATGAGCGACGAGAACATGGCCAAGGCGCCCGACGCCATGAAGGCCGCGTTCAACAACGTTCGCCGCGTCTTCAAGGACATGGGCGATCGCCTGACCCGCTACGAGATGGACAAGGAAGTGGCCGCCGGCGTGACGCCTTTCGCGACCCACGGCCATACGCCCGGCCACACGTCCTTCGCGGTCCAGTCCGGCGACCGCCGCCTGATGATCCAGTCGGACATCACCAACCATCCGGCGCTCTTCGTCCGCAATCCGGGCTGGCACGCGATCTTCGACATGAACCCGACGGAAGCCGAGGCGACGCGCCGCAAGTTCTACGACCGCGCCGTCGCCGACAAGACGCCGGTGGCGGGCTTCCACTATCCCTTCCCGTCGGTCGGTCACGTGGAAAAGGCCGGCGAAGGCTATCGCCTCGTGCCGATCTCCTGGAGCCCGTCGCTCTGAGCCGAGCGGGCTTTCATCCAGACGTCTGATCATCAGGAAACGCGGCTCCGGCCGCGTTTTTTGTCATCCGCGCCGCAGCATGAATTCCATGCACGAGGACTTGAAGAAACCCCACTTGCTGGCGGCGGGCAGCTGCCCGATCTTCCGTCAGGCTTTGCCGCCACGGCGAGCGCGACACGAGGCGAGGACAAACATGACGAAAGCGGTTCTGGACGATCCGACGCGGCGCGGTGCGCTGCTGGCCCTCGGAAGCGGGGTCGCGCTGGCAGCCGGAGCTCCCGCGATCGCGCAGGCGCAGACCTCGAGTTCACCTGCCGCGAGTTCACCTGCCGCAAGTTCGCCTGCCGCAAGCGCACCCGCCCGCCAGGGTCCGGGCTTCTACCACCACAAGGTCGGGGACGCGACCGTCACCACCATCACGGACGGCGCGCGCACGATCCCGCTGGCGGACGGATTCGTGCGCAACGCCTCGCGCGACCAGATCAACGCCGCGCTGGGCCAGGCTTTCATGCCGGCCAACACCATGACGCTGGTCTACAACCCCATGGTGGTGACCATCGCCGACAAGCGCATCCTCATCGACACCGGCAACGGCCCCGATCCCAAGGGCGCGGTTGGTCACCTGCTGCCCAACATGGCGGCGGCCGGTATCGACCCCAAGAGCATCGACGTCGTGCTGCTCACCCATTTCCATGGCGACCACGTCAACGGCCTGCTCAACGCCGACGGGGCGCTCGCTTTCCCCAATGCCGAAATCCTGGTGCCGGCGGCCGAATGGGCCTTCTGGATGGACGACGGCAACATGAGCCGCGCGCCCGAGGGTGGCGTGAAGCAGACGTTCGGCAACGTCCGCCGCGTCTTCAAGGGCCAGGACAGCCGCATCACGCAGTACCAGTGGGACAAGGAGCTCGCGCCGGGCCTGACGCCGTTCGCCACCACGGGCCACACGCCAGGCCATACCTCGCTCAGCCTCGAGTCGGGCAATGCCCGCCTGCTGATCCAGGCTGACGTCACCAACCATCCGGCGCTGTTCGTGCGCAATCCCGGCTGGCACGCGGGCTTCGACATGGACGGTCCCAAGGCCGAGGAAACCCGTCGCCGCCTCTACGACCGCGCCGTCGCCGACAAGGTGCTGATCGCCGGCTTCCACTATCCCTTCCCCTCCCTCGGCCATGCCGAAAAGGACGGGAGCGGCTACCGCCTCGTGCCGATCGCCTGGAATCCGGTGCTCTGACGAACCCACCCCGACAAAAGAAAAGCGCGGCCGAAGCCGCGCTTTTTTTTATGAAGTCCAGCCTGGAGCGGAAGCTTATTCCGCCGCAGCCTTGGCCTTCGCGGCCTTGGCGGCGGACTTCGCCTCGACGCGCGCTGCCTTCTCGGCGGGCGTCTCCATCTTCTCGGCGATACGGGCCGACTTGCCGCGACGATCGCGCAGGTAATACAGCTTGGCGCGACGCACCTTGCCGCGACGCACGACCTTGATGCTGTCGATGTTCGGCGAATACAGCGGGAAGACGCGCTCGACGCCCTCGCCGTAGGAAATCTTGCGAACCGTGAAGCTCTGGTTGAGGCCGCCGCCGCCGCGGGCGATGCACACGCCTTCGTAGGCCTGCACGCGGGCGCGCTCGCCTTCCTTCACCTTCACGTTGACGATGACGGTGTCGCCGGGGGCGAAGTCGGGCAGCGTGCGGACGCTGGTGAGCTTCTGGACCTGTTCGGCGTCGATCTGTTCGATGATGTTCATGTCGTGACCTTTTCCCGTTTCCGCATCCGGCAGGGTCCCCGAAAGGAGCCACCCGTCTGCGAGCGTTT
>JAQGJH010000063.1 GCA_028290705.1 Hyphomicrobiales bacterium | reverse complement strand
GCTGATGACGACGTGACGCGCGCCCAGCGCCTGGACGAAATCATGCGCGGTCTGGCCGATGCGGCGCTCGGGCATGGACAGGCCGATCTCGGCGCGCATCGGACGATTGAGAAACGCGTCCGTGGTGGCGGCGGGCGGCCAGATGGTTTCATCGAGGCCGGCGAGCAGCATGAGGTCCGCATTGATGAGCCGGGCTTCGAGAAGACCCAGGATCTTCAGGCGCGGATGGGCGCGCGCGGGGCCCCGCACGGTCGCCTCGCGCGAAACGAGATCGAAGAAGGCGCGATAATCGTCGGCGCGATAATCGGGTTGCGCCTGCGCACAGGCTGCGAGCTCATCGAGCAGGTTCTGCAGCGTCTCGGCCGATTCGTCGGCGCGCGCCGACTTGTCGTCCTGCGTGGCCAGCAGAGCCGCCATCGTGGCGCGATGCGCGGCGATCCAGTCGCCCAACGGCGCTTTCGAGGCTACGTCGCGCAACGGCTTCAAGGCCTCGCAGAGCGCGCCGACGAGTTGCTTCAGCCCATTCCAGTCGCGCGGCGAAATGCGCTTGCGGGCGGGATGCGCATGCCTGTCGGAGGCGGCCTGACGGGCAGCCTCGACCATGTCCAGCGGCTCGTCGCGCGACGCCAGAACGCCGCGCAGAACGCCCACTTCCAGCAGACCGGTGAGGCGTTCGATCTCGCGGCGGGCGAGGCCGAGGCGCACGAGCGGGTGGGCGAGCAGGGCCAGCCATTCGGCCGGCATGCAGGGCCGATCCGCGCAGGCGAGCGCGAGGCGCGCCACCACGCCATGGCTCGACGTCGCCAGAGGCTCGCCGCCGGAATCGTCGATCTCGACGTTCCACCGCGCGAGTTCGGCACGCACGCGCCGGGCCAGCGCGCGATCGGGCGTCACCAGCGCGGCCGTGGCGCCGGGCGTCTCCAGCGTTTCGCGCATGCGCAGCGCCAGAGCGAGCGCCTCTTCCCGCTCATCGGCAGCGGCGATCAGCGTCACGTCGGCCAGGGCCGCGCGCAGGTCTTCGGGCGCGACGCTCTTCAGATAGTCGGGCCAGACTTCGGTCGTGTCGGCGGGTCGAAAGGATTCACTGAGCAGACGATGGCGCGTCGCGAGATCGGGCTCGGGCGCGCCGAGTTCCCGGACCTGTTCGCGTCCCACGCCCAGCACCGGGAGGAGACGACGCAATGCGGCCTGCGGATGTCCGGCCGAAGGCTCGATGCGCTGCGCCTCGTCGCCCGGAATGGCGTTCCAGGCGCGATCGTCCAGCGTCAGGTCGAGACCGGGCAGCACGACCGCGCCCCGGTCGAGCCGCGAGATGGCGGCGAGCAGGCGGGCGGTGGCGGCATTGGTGCCGGTCGACCCGATGGCGACGACGGGATCGCGCGCCGCGGACTGCAACCGCGCGATCTCGCGATCGACCAGCATGTTCTGGCGTGCAGCGGGATCGACGAGCCTGCGCTCTTCGAGATGCTTCGGCCAGAAGTCCGTCGCGATCTTGAGAAAGTCGAGCGTGATCTGCCAATATTTGTCGAATTCGCCCGGCGCCAGCGAGGCGAGACGCTGCCAGTCGACGCCCTCGACGATCATTTCGTCGACCAGGCCCGCGAGGTCGCCCGCCAGATGCCAGGCCTGCGCGGGTGCGCGGGTCACGAGCAGCGGTTCGCGAACGTCGGTCCGCACGACATTGTCCTGAACATGCGTGATGGCGTGCTGCAGCTTTTCGGCCCAGGCGACGACCAGGCGCGCCAGCACCATGCGACGGTCGATGACCCCGATGGCGTCCGGGATGCCCGGCACGGGCCCGTCGCCGATCTCCAGGCCGCCCGCATTGAAGATCAGTCCCGTCTCGATCGTCTCGAGATGGCCGAGCGGGACGATGCGGGGCAGCAGCGCGGCCGGTCCGGGCAGTCTCCGGGCGAGTTCGCCGGAAAGCGCGCGCGCGGCGCGGCGCGTCGGCACGTAGAGGGTGGCGGCGGCGAGCGCCAGCGGCCCGGCGTCAAGCCCGACGCCGGGGACGACGCGCCCGGCGAGAAAATGCTCCGCGAAGGTCGCCAGAAAGGGCGATCCGGGATGGATCGTCAGCACGCGCGGCGTGGCGACGCTCAAAGCTTCGACTGCGCGATGGCGGCCTCGGCCTCGCCGATGGCCGCGGGCGTGCCGACATGCAGCCAGACGCCGTCGAGGCGCAGCCCGTAGAGCCGGCCCTTCTCGGCCGCCTCGAACAGGAAGGGCGCCAGGCGAAACACCTCTCGGGTATCGGCCGCGAAAGGATCGGGCTTGACGATGCCGACACCCGAATAGACGAAGGGCGCGATGGCCTGCTCGTCCCGCCGTGTCAGCCGGCCCTCGGGGTCCATGTCGAAATCGCCCTGCCAGTCGACGCCGACGGAGTCCGCCGCGGCTGCGACGAGCAGCAGGGCGTCCATTTTCGAAGGGTCCCAGGCCTCGGCCAGACGATGCAGATTGGACGTCGCGCCTTCGATCCAGAAGGCGTCGGTGTTGCAGAGGAAGAAGGGGCCGGGTCCCAGCGAGGGCAAGGCCTTGCGGATGCCGCCGCCCTGGTCGAGAAGCAGCGCACGCTCGTCGGAGATCACGATGCGGGGCGCGGTTCTGCCGCGCAGATGAGCTTCCAGCTGATCGGCGCGGTAGTGGACGTTGACGACCGCCGTTTCGACGCCGGCTTCGGCGAAGAGATCGAGGCAATGATCAATCAGCGCCTTGCCGGCGACCTGCACGAGCGGTTTCGGCATCGTGTCTGAAAGCGGCCGCATGCGCGTGCCGAGCCCGGCCGCAAACACCATGGCGGTGCGGGGCAGGGACGAGGCGGGCTTCATGTCTTTCACGCGTTCTTGCGCCATGGTCCTCAAACGTGGCCCTGAGGCCCAAGCAATTGCGGCAGATGGGCCTCGTACCAGCCCCGCATGGTGGCGAGCGCCGGATGGGCCAGATCCTTGGCCAGATAATGCTGCACGCGCGGCAGGTGCGCGAGATATTGCGGCTTGCGGTCCCGCTTGTCGAGGCGCGCGAAGATGCCGAGGATTTTGGTCGCGCGCTGCGCACCCATGATCGCATAGGCGCGCGCGAAGGCCGCGATGTCGAAGGCTGGGTCGGCGTGCCGCCGCAGCCGCGAATATTCGCCAAGCAGACGGATTTCGAGCTGGTCCGGGACGGTGACGCGGGCGTCCTGCAGCAGCGACGCCACGTCATAGGCCGGATGGCCCATGACGCAATCCTGGAAGTCGAGCAGGCCCACCTTCTGCAGGCCTTCGCGCTCCGGCAGCCACAGGAGGTTCGGCGAATGATAGTCGCGCAATGTCCAGGTGGCGGGCGCGGCGATGATCTCGGCCAGCGTCTCGCGCCAGAGATTGACGAAGGTGGCGCGCGCGCCTGACGAGAGCGGCGCGCGGGCGATGTGCGGCGCGTACCAGTCGACCAGCAACTCCACCTCGATGGCCAGCGCCTCGATGTCGTAGGGCGGAATGCGATAGGGCTCCGGCTGCGCGTCGATCCAGTCCGGCAGCGCCGTTTGATGAAGCGACGCCAGGACGGCGGTGGCGGCCGAGAGGCGCTCGGGAATGGGGCCGCCGGCGTCCACGACCCCTTCGGTCCCGAGATCCTCGAGCAAGGCCAGCCCGGCCTCGGGTTCGCTGGCGTAGATTTCGGGTGCCGAATAGCCGCGCTCGCGCAGGCCCTGCGCCATGGCGAGAAACGGCCCGATGTCTTCGGCGAGACGCGCGATGGCGCTGTAGGGCTTGCCGAACCGCACCGGCGGGCCGTCGGCGCGACGGGGCGAAATCATCAGGATGGCGCGACGCCCATCCGGGTGCTGCAGGCGCTCGTAGGCGCGCGTCGAGGCGTCGCCCTGCATGTGGCTGCGCGCCGCTTCCAACCAGCCGGATCGGCCGAGCATGTCGTCGAGCGCCTTGGCGCGAGCGAGGCGCGGCGCGAACGTGCCGCGGCCCGTGAGAACGGCGGCGCGATATTGCTCGCTGCGGCCGGGATCAAGCCGCAGCGCGATGTCGAGCCTGTCGGACGGCAGTTCGTCGCTGGCGCGCTCGGCCCATTCGACCAGCACCAGAGCTCCCTCGGCGGCCTCGTCCCAGCCGAGGCCCGCGAGTTCGCCTGGCGACTTGATGCGGTAGAGATCGGCATGGACGATGGGGAACGCATCCGTGTCGTAGAGCTGCATCAGCGTGAAGGTCGGACTCGGCACTTCGAGTTCGGGATCCCGGGTCAGGACGCGGATGAGAGCCCGCGCCAGCGTGGTCTTGCCGGCGCCCAGATCACCCGAAAGCGTGACCAGATCGCCCGCATGCACGAGCGGGGCGACGCGGCGCGCCAGCGCCTCCGTGGCGCCTTCGTCCGGAAGCTCGATCTCCCAGCGGGACGTCGTTCCCTCCGGCACGGCTGGCACTCCTCTGGCAGGTCAGGCGAAAGCTGACTTTTCCACGCGAGCGCCATCGGCGGGGAACACGCAGGTGACGATCGTGCCCTCGCCGGGCGCAGACTCGATATGCACGTCTCCGCCGTGCAATTCAACGAAGGAGCGCACGATCGCCAGACCGAGACCGACGCCACGATGGCGAGAGCCGATCGTATGCGTGTGGAACCGGTCGAAAACGTGGTCGAGCACTTCGAGCGGAATGCCCCGGCCTTCGTCGCTGACCTTGAAGACGACTTCGCCCGGACGGCGCAGGGCCGCGAGCGTGACGGTCTGGCCGGGCTCCGAAAAGCCGATGGCGTTCGACAGAAGATTGAACAGGATCTGACGGATGCGCTTGGCGTCGGCGCGGAAGATCCCGATATTGTCCATCGCCACGACGTTCAGGTGGATGTTGGACTCGGCGAGCCTGTCCTGCAGGCCTTCGCTCGCAGCCGCGATGGTCGCGACGATATCGACGTCGCCGAGCGACAGTTCCATCGCGTCGGTGTCGATCGAGGCGAGATCGAGAATGTCGTTGATGATGGCGAGAAGCGCCGCCGACGACTTCAGCACGTAGCCCGTGTATTCGCGCTGCTTCGCATTCAGCGGACCGACGGCGCCATCGCCCAGAAGCTGGATGAAGCCGATGATGTTGGTGAGCGGCGAGCGCAATTCATACGACACGTGATGGACGAAATCGTTGCGCAGCTTTTCGGCGTCGATGAGCGCCTGGTTGCGCTCCATCAACGCACGCTCGACGTTCACGCCGGCCGAGACGTCCGTGAAGGTGAGCAAGGTCGCGCCGTCCGGCAGAGGCGCGGTGACGCAATCGATGATCGAGCCGTCGCGACGCGCGAAGCGGCGCTCGAGACCCGTGCGGGCGTCATGCAGGCCCGCCACGATGCTGCGCAAGTCGTCCCAGTCGTTTTCGACGTCGTGCAGCTTGCGACAGAGCGCCACGACCTGGTCGAAATGCGGACGATCAGCCAGCGAAACCGGATCGCAATGCCAGAGATGCGCAAAGGCCGGGTTGAACAGCTTCAGGCGTCCATCCGTGCCGAAAACCGCCACGCCTTCCTTCAGCGAGTCGAGCGTTTCGCCCTGCACGCGAATGAGCGCGTTG
>JAQGJH010000057.1 GCA_028290705.1 Hyphomicrobiales bacterium | reverse complement strand
CGCGCGATGGTTCATCCGTTGCTTGGAACAACTTCCGCGAGTGAGCACCAGACTCCCTGTACTTTTACTGTAAAATTCAGGAAGTAGTTTCTCAATAAGACTCTGTAAGTCTTTGAAAATAAATGGCGCGCCCGAAAGGATTCGAACCTCTGACCCCCAGATTCGTAGTCTGGTGCTCTATCCAGCTGAGCTACGGGCGCGTGCCTGGCCGAAGTGACCTGATTTCAGGTCGTCGCCGGCATGGCGCTCGTGTAGCCGCTCCGGTGGGTCTTGGCAACAGGAAAGGCGCGGATCGGCGATTATGAACGGGATGTTTTTCAGGCGCGCGGCGCAGCTTGCGGCGCTGCGCCGGGCGCCGCCGGCAGGGTGAGCCGGAAGGTGGCGCCCTGCCCGGCCACGGACGGCAGCAGCGCGATGGTTCCGCCATGGGCGCGCACGAGGTCGGCGGCGATGGCCAGACCCAGCCCCGTGCCTCCCGCGCGCGAGCTGGCCTTGAAGGGCTCGAACAGGCGCGTCTGCGCGGCCTCCGGCACGCCCGGGCCGGTGTCGCTGATCTCCACCACCACGAGGTCGTCGCGGCGCATCGCCGTCACCGTCACCTCGGCGGCGCGGCCCGGCTGCGGGCCGGCGCTCTCCAGCACCTCGAATGCATTGCGGAAAAGATTGAGCAGGACGCGAAAAATCTGCTCCGGATCGGCCATGACCTCGATGTCGGCCGAGACGTCGTTCTTGAGCGTCACGCGGCCCGGTCCGTCGGGCTCGAGGATCTCGGCTGCCTCGACGACAGCGAGGCGCAGCGGCAGCGCCTGCAGCTCCGGCGGGCGCTCCACGGCGCGCCCGTAGGTGAGGGTCGACTGGCAGAAGGCGATGGCCCGGTCGAGCGTCCCGACGAGTTTTGGGGCCAGTCGGCGCGCCAGCGGGTCGGACAGGGTCGAGAGACGGTCGGAGAGCAATTGCGCCGACGAGAGGATGTTGCGAAGGTCGTGGCTGACCTTGGCGACCGCCAGACCCAGCGCCGCCAGATGCTTCTTCTCGGCAAGTTCGCGCGCCAGGGTTCGCTGCATGTCGGCCAAGGCCTCCTCGGCGCGGCCGATCTCGTGTTCGGCTCCGGAGGGCCGGATGACGCGCGAGGCATCCTCGGGCGCGCTGCCGAAGCGGATGATGCTCGACGTCAGGCGGCCCATGGGGCGCAGCACCAGCAGGTGGATGGCGATGGCCGCCAGGCCCGCGACGATGACTGAAATGACGAGCGACAGCAGGAGGATGTTGGCTGAATAGGCCCACATGGCCTCGCGCAGCGGCGCTTCCTTCATGGTGATCTCGACATAGTCCCCGCCCATCGGCGCGGGACCCACGACGCCGAGGATCCGATCGTCCGAGGCCGCCAGCGTGCGGAACGCCGCCGCGATGGCGTCGAACGGGCCGGCATTGCGCAGGTCATAGCGCTCGTCGATGCGCGGCGGACTGTCGGATGTGGTCAGCAGGCGGCGGCTGTCGCGCATCTTCAGGACGATCGTGTCCGCCCGGACGCTCGCCAGAACGTCGCCCAGCAATTCTTCCGGGACGTGCGGCGAGGCCTCGATCACCAGAACGGCCGTATAGGCGGCGCTCAGCCGGTCGCGCAGCCAGTTTTCCCGGAAATTGGCGATGGAGGGCACATAGATGGCGATTTCGGCCAGCATCACGAAGCTGACGATGAGCAGAAGCACGCGGCCCGCCAGCCCGAGGCGCGGCAGGCGCCTCTTCCGATCGCGGTCATGCGTGTGGATCTGGTCGCGCATCTCCAAGGATTAGCCGAATTTTCGCAGCGCGCCCAGCAGCCGCCGCAACCATTTGTTGGACAGCGTCGGCATGAAGGCCGTAACGGCGGCGCGTTTCGAGACTTCCGACAGTGTCGGATAGGGCAGGACCAGCCCGGCAATGGCCCCGATCTTGAGCCCCCTGGTCACGGCCATCTGCCACAGCGCGATCAACTCTCCCGCCTGCGGGCCGACGATCCCGGCTCCCAAAATCGTGCCGTTGCGGGCGAGCACGACCTTGACGTGGCCGGCGGTGCGGCGTTCGGCCTGGGCGCGGTCGTTTTCGGCGAAGGGCCAGCGCAGGACCCGCACCTTGCCGTCTTGCTGCCTGGCCTCGGCCTCGCTGAGGCCCGCCACGGCAATTTCGGGGTCCGTATAGGTGACGCGGGGCACGAGATGGGGCTGAAGCCGCACGCGCAGGCGAAACAGCGTCGCGCGGATGACGAGGCCGGCGTGATAATTGGCCGCATGGGTGAATTGCGCGCCGCCGGCCACGTCGCCGATCGCATAGATGCGGCGGTTGCTGCTGCGCAGGTCGGGCCCGACCTCGATGCCCTTGGGGGTGAAGCGAACGCCCGCGGCTTCCAGCCCGAGACCGTGAACGTTGGCCTTGCGGCCGGTGGCGACGAGCAGATGCGATCCATCGACCGTCTCGCCGCCTTCGAGATGGACGCGGATGCCCGGGCCATGGCTTTCCACACGGGCGATGCGCACGCCTTCGCGCAGCACCACACCCTCGCGGGCGAGCTGGGCCGCGGCCAGTTCGGCGAATTCCGGATCCTCGCGCGGCAGCATCTTGCCGATGTCCAGCACCACCACGTCGCAGCCGAGACGTCGGAACGCCTGTGCGAGTTCGAGCCCGATGGGGCCGCCGCCGAGCACGACGAGCCGCGTCGGCATTTTGTCGAGATCGAAGATGCTTTCGTTGGTCAGCGCCCGCACCTGCTCGATCCCCGGGACGGGAGGCAGCGCGGGCGACGAGCCTGTCGCGATGACGAAGCGACGCGCCCGAATGGTCTTGCCGCCCGCCTCCAGGCTTTTCGCGCCCGTGAACCGGCCGGCGGCGCGGATCACCGTCACGCCCATGGAGGTGAAGCGCTCCTGCGAATCATTGGGCGCGATTTCGGCGATGACCTCGCGCACGTGCCGCATGGTGGCGGCGAGATCGACCTGGGGTTCCACGGCGCGAATCCCGAAACGCCCGGCCTCGCGCATGGCCTGCGCCACATGCCCGGCGGCGATCAGGGATTTGGAGGGAACGCAGCCGTAGTTCAGGCAATCGCCGCCCATCTTGCCTTTCTCGACGAGCACCACCGAGACGCCCATGGCGGCGGCGGCGGCCGCGACGGACAATCCGCCGGAACCGGCTCCGATGACGCAGAGATCGGGCGTCAGGTCGTCGGTCATGGATGCTCCTTTGGAAGGTTGCGCGGACCTGATGGCCAGGCGCAGGAGAGAGTGGACATCAAAGGCCGCCACCGGCGCGCGGCCGGCGGAAACGCTTGATCAGCACCGGCAGCAGCGCGACGCAGCCGAGCGCCGCGAGCGCCAGGACGAACTCGCGCGTGACGAGTTGCGTCGGTGAAATCTTCATGTCGCATGCGGCGTTTCCGGCCGCGATGCAAGCGTCGCGCGCGGCCTTGTGGGCCGCCACGACGGAGTCGAGTCCAGCGCCCGCGAACGCATACGCGAAAGTGCCGGGCAGAATGCCGACAGCGGTCGTCCAGACGAAGGTCCGGAGGTCCACGCCGAGCAGCGCGGGCGCGAGATTGACGAGCCAGAACGGAAACACCGGCACGAGCCGCAGGAACAGCAGGTATGAGGTGGCGTTTTCGCGAAAGCCCTGGCGGAAGCGCTCGAGCCACGGCCCGGCGCGATGACGCAGGCCTTCGCCCAGGCTGGTGCTGGCGGCCACGAACAGGAGCGTCGCTCCAATCGTCGCCCCGATGGTCGCAGCCACGCCGCCGACCAGAACGCCGAACAGGAAGCCGCTCATGATGGTCAGCAGCAGCGCGCCCGGCAGCGACAGCGCGACGAAGACGACGTAGACGAGCACGAAGAGGATCGGCGATGCGACGCCGTGGAGCGCGACCCAGTCGCGCAAGCGCTCGCGGCTCTCCACCAGCGCATCGAAGGACAGATGCCGATGCAGGCCGGTCAGATAGGCGACCGCCGTCACGGCCACGATCAGCAGCAGCGGCCATGCGCGGCGCAGAACCGAACGCGGCGCGGGCCTCTCGGTCTGGCCATCCATCAAACCGCTCGCCCCTGCTTCGTGGTGTCCCCTCCACGTGTCTAGCTTCGCGGCCGTGCGATTGCATCAAACCTTTTCTTGAAGGCTTCAGCCCGCCGCAGACGGACGCGGCTGGCCCGCAAGCCTTGCGGCCGCGGCCTCGATACGGCCGCGCGGGATGCGGCCGTCGGCGACCGCGGCCTTGACGCTGGCAATGACGCGCTGCGGCAGCTCGGCATCTGGCGCGGCGGAATTCGACAGCAGAAGCAGATCGTTGCCGGCCGCGACGGCGCGCACGCAAGCGTCCATCAGCGGCACGGTGGTGCGGATCGCCGCCATGTCGAGATCGTCCGTCATGACGATGCCGCGGAAACCGAGCTGGCGTCTCAGCAGGCCCTCGACGGCGATCTCCGACAAAGTGGCGGGCGCGCCGCCGGTCAGTCCGGGATGCGAGAGATGGCCGCTCATCACGATGTCGACGAGACCGGCGCGGATCAACTCGCGATAGGGCGCGAGTTCGTCGTCGCGCCAGGTCGGGCCGAGATCGACGGGTCGCGCGTGGCTGTCCACCAGCGTCGATCCGTGGCCGGGGAAATGTTTCAGCGCGGTGAGAACCCGATGCTCTCGATGCCCCTGGACGAAGGCCGCCGCATAGCGCGCCACCGTCTTGCCGTCGTTGCCGAAGGCGCGGCCGAATTTCGCGACGATCGGATTTTTGGGCTGGAAGCCGAGATCCACCACGGGCGCGAGATTGAGGTTGAAGCCAGCCTCGCGCAGCACCGCGGCCATGTCGCCGTAGATCGCCTTGGCGCGCTCGGGATCGTATTTGGCGGCGACGTCCGCGGCGTTGGCGACGCGTGGATAACCGAGCTTGGGGCCGAGGCGCTGCACGGCCCCGCCTTCCTGGTCGACCGCGATGAGCGGCGACGTACGGCGGCCGGCCGCGGCGAACAATCGCGTCAGGCCCTCGATGCCGGCCTTGGAGCGCGTGTTGTGTCCGAGGAAGCAGGCGCCGCCCACTCGGCCTTCGGCGATGTGACGCGCAAGCCCGCGCGCGCCTTCGGCATCGGGCGTGGCTCCGTTGAAGCCGAGGACGAGCATGTCGCCGATCATCGTATCAGAGGCGGCGGCCGAGGCCTTCGTCACGTAAGGGGCCGCCAGAAGCGTGGTGGCGCCGACAACCAGGCCGCGTCGCGTCAAAGGCATGCAGGATTCTCCGGGAAAGCGATGCGGCGGACTTGTGCCGGGGCCGCACGGCGAAAGGAAGGCATCAGCCGATCAGGCGCACGCCGATGAGCCAGGCATGGCCCCATTTCAGCATGAAGACATAGAGCGCGAGCCCGATCAGCACGGCGGCGACATCGCCCTTCACCGAGCCGCGCGCGCCGCCCAATGGTCCGAGCGCACCGCGCTTCTTCACCGAGATGCGGTCATAAACCGCATAGGCCAGGAACGAGGTGAACAGGATGAGCGAGGCGAGATCGCCGTTGGCGATCAGATGCGCCAGCGCCCAGATCTTGATCGCGACCAGCATCGGGTGCTTGAGCGCCGTGCGGATGCGCGACGGCACGTAGGCGGCCACCAGCGCGATGAAGGCCGGGACCATCAACAGGAAGGCAATGTGCTTGGTCCAGACGGGCGGCGACCAGAGTTCGCGGTTCCACGACGAGGCGCGGACTTCACCAAAACCCACCACGATGAGAATAAGCCCGATGAGCGACACGACGGAAAACAGCCCCTTGTAGGCGTTTTCGCCGAAGCGCAGCCGCAGGTTGGCATGCGCCGCCGGAAAGGTCGGCACGAGATGCACGCCGAGGAACAGCACGAGGCCGAGAAGATAGAGGATCATGTCGCGCCTTCCGGTGACGCCGCCGCGATTCGGACGACGCCGCCAAGGTAGCGGTTTTCGCGGGCCGGAGGAAACGAGGGGGCGCGATCCCGAAGAAGATTCACCGTCCTTGCGAGGAGCGCAGTGACGCGGCAATCCATCGCGGTGCGCGCATGGCCCGGCAGCGTTCCTATGGATTGCTTCGCTCCGCTCGCAATGACGAGCCTGAGGCTCAACCGATGCGGGCGCAGAGCTTGTCGTAGAGCGGATTGCGCGCGCCGAAGACGTAGTCGAGCGAGCCGACGGTGACGTGCTCCGCCCCGCGCGACACGAGCCAGTCGGCGAGCGCCGCAACCTTCTTGTGCCCGCACAGCAGGGTCAGGGGACCCTCGGCCGGCGTTCCGAAAATCGCGCGCGCGCCGAAAGCGTCGGCGGCCTCGCGGGCCATCGCGGCCTTGTCGCCAGCCACGACCGCGCGCACTTCGCGCGACGTCCGGGCCTCCTCCTCGGCGGCGATGCGGGCGAGAATGGCCCGCGCCTTCTGGCGCGCCGACGGCGTCCAGTCGGCCGCGACCGAGGCCACGAGATTGGCCTCCGAGCGCAGCATCACGCCGTCGTCCAGGACCTTCAGGGCATTGGCCGCCAGGGTCGCGCCCGTGGTGGTGATGTCGACGATGAGTTCCGCCTGGCCGGCGGCCGGCGCGCCCTCGGTCGCCCCGAGGCTTTCGACGATGCGGTAATCGGTGACGCAGGCTTCCGCGAAATAGGTGCGGGTCAGATGGACGTATTTCGTCGCGACGCGCATGCGCTCGCCCCGTCGCGCCCGGAACGCCGCCGCCACGTCCTCGAGATCGGCCATGCTGCGCACGTCGATCCAGGCCTGCGGCACAGCCACAACCACGTTGGCGTGGCCGAAGCCGAGCGGCGTCAGCAATTCGACCCTGGCGTCGGCGTCGGGCAGGCTCTCGCGGACGAGATCCTCGCCGGTGACGCCCATGTGGGCCGCGCCGGATGCGAGTTGCTGGACGATTTCGGAAGCCGACAGGAAGGCGATCTCGACGCCTTCCAGCCCCGCGAGCGTGCCGCGATAATCGCGCAGGCCGCGGCCGCGGACCACGTCGAGACCGGCGCGCGCGAAGAACGCGTTGGCGTTTTCCTGAAGGCGTCCCTTGGAGGGAACGGCGAGAACGAGCGGAGAATCTGTCTGGGTCATCGCGTCCTCATTCCGCCGGCGCGGCGAACAGCCGGTCGCACCAGATGGCGGCCCCGACGGCGGGAATGTCTTCGCTGGCGCCCAGCGTGCGCATCAGCCGGTCGTAGCGGCCGCCGCCCACGACGGGCCGCCTGTCGTCGCCCTGCGGGTCGAAGGCCTCGAAGACGAAACCGGTGTAGTAATCGAGATTGCGGGCGAAGCTGGCCGAGAAGACGAGCCGGGAAATGTCGAGGCCGCGCGCCGCCAGGAAGTTCAGCCGTGCGTCATAGCCGTCGAGCACGGCGGACAGGTCGAGGCCCGCCGATGCGGCGAGTGCGCGCAGCTTTTCCGAACAGGCGTCGGGATCACCGCTGATCGCCAGAAAGCGCTCGAGAATCTCGCGCTTCTCGGCGCTGAAACCGGCTTCGGACTTGACGGCGGCCTGTTCGAGGAAACGTTCGGCGATCTCGTTGGCGGAGCGGCCGCCGACCGACGAAATGCCCGCGATCGAAAGCAGATCCTGCACGAGCGCCCGCGCGCCTTCGCGATCCGCGCCTGCGAGCGCCGCCAGCACGCCCGAGTGATCCGTGCCGCCGTTCTGATCCTCACGTTCGAAGATCGCCGCGAGCGGCTGGCCGAGCGCGTGGCCGCGACGGATACGCCGCAACCAGACGGGGGGCAGTTCGAGGCGATCGAGCACGCGGGCGAAGAGACCGGCATCGCCGATCCGCACCGAGAGAGGCCGGCCGCCGACCTGTTCGGCCGCCTCCAGCGCGATGGTCATGACCTCGGCGTCCGCGGCCTCGCGGTCGGGCCGGCCGAAGACCTCGAGACCGGCCTGGTGAAATTCGGCAGGCGCGCCCGCACGATAGCGGAACACCGGGCCGAGATAGGAATAGCTCGCCGGACTGCCCTTGTTGGGGGCGGCCAGATAGTGACGGCAGACCGGGATCGTATATTCGGGGCGCAGGCAATATTCGGCGCCGGATGCGTCCGAGGTCAGGTAGATGCGGCCGCGGATGTCTTCGCCCGCCAGATCCAGGAAGACGGCGGCGGGCTGCAGGATCGGAGGCTCGGCGCGCGCGAAGCCGGCGGCGACGAGATGAGCCAGCACGGCTTCGCGCCGTCCGGTTTCCTCGAGTCCTTCCACGGGGCTTGCGCCAGTCCTGCTCACCTTCGATATCCTCATGCTCGCGTTCGCCCCGCTTGTAGCAAGGGCGGACCCGGGATGCGAAGAATTTTACCCTTGAGGGTGAACGGGTCGTTCCGGGCGGCGCGGCGCCCGGCTCAGGCACGCGGACCCGTCCCTTCGCCCCGCTTGACCGGGTCGCCGATGCCGAGATCCTGCGCATCGACCAGCACGAAGGCCATGCGGCAGACGTCGGGACCGGGATTGCGCCAGGCATGATAGGTTCCGCGCTGGACCATGGCGTCGCCCGGCCCCATGGCGACGCTCTCGCCATCGTCGAGGTCCATCTCGATGCGCCCCGACAGGACCACGATGTAGTCGATGGTTTCGGTGCGGTGGCGGCGCGGCACGTTGCCGGGCGGGTATTCGGCGATCATGAATCGGGTTCCGCCCTGCGGCGGGTAGGTGCCCAGAAGGCGCGCACCCATGTCTTCCGCGTCCTCCCCGATGGGCATTTCGGCGGGGGCCCCCTCGGTGCACCAGAGCAGCGTCGAGAACTGGCCGGGGCGCGAACTCTTGACGTTGGCGGCCGGTGCGTCGATCAAGACCTTGGCCTTGCCGGCGGCATCGTGCCCGGTGACGATGCGGCGGATGGGGCGCGGGGCGCGGTCCTGCATGATGTCCTCCCTCGGTGGTCCGGCGTCCGGCGCCGGTTGGCGACCATGGTGCCAGTTCGGCGCGGCCGTGTCGCGCGAGTTGGCGAAGCCGACTTCTGCACATTGACTTGGCGACGGGCTTGACCCTATAAGGCCGCAGCGAATTCGGCACGCGCCGACGTCGTCCAATCCTGCATGCGCAGCCTAATGGTTTCGCAGCTTGGGAATCGGATCCGGCGCCAACCTCGACCCATTTGGAATTGACCCTTGGAATCGTCCCGGCCCTGCGTGGCCGCCGTGGCGTTCCCCTGAACCGGAGCAGACCCGTGAAGCGGACTTATCAACCCAGCAAGATCGTGCGCAAGCGCCGCCACGGCTTTCGCGCCCGCATGGCGACCGTGGGCGGCCGCCGCGTCATCGCGGCTCGCCGCGCTCGTGGCCGCAAGCGTCTCTCCGCCTGATTGCTGCAGCGCGAGTCTCGCGCAACGAGGGCATAGGCCTGATGAACGGCCATGACACCGATCGTCGCCAAGAGACTGCTGCTGCGACACCGGCTTCTGCCCCTTCGCCTGTGGACGAAGCGTCGCGCCCCACGGGTGCGGCGCATTTCGCACGGCTGAAGAAGCGCCCGGAATTTCTCGCGGCCGCCAAGGGCGTTCGCGTCCACGATGCCGCCTTCACGTTGCAGGCGGTCCGCATCCAGGCGATCCGCACGATGTCCGCGCCAGATCCGCGGGATCCAGGCGATGACGCGCAGGAGGCTCCATCGGTGCCCCGCTTCGGACTGACCGTCACCAAGAAGACCGGCAATTCGGTCGTTCGCAACCGAATCCGCCGTCGGCTGCGCGAGGCCCTCCGCCTGTCGCCAGTCAGCCGCGCGCCCCTGCCCGATGGCGTGTCGCAGGACGTCGTGGTGGTGGCTCGCCGCGAGGCGCTGACGAGGCCGTTCGCCGAACTTTCACAAGATCTCGCACGGTCGATGAAACGGCTGGACGGCCGCCTCATGAAAGACCGCGCGGCGTCTTCGTCTTCAGGATCGGGCTCCCGGTCCCGCAGCCCGACAAACGGGCGTGCAAACTCCGATCAGACTCACATCCCGGTTTCGCGAGAGGCTTCGCGGAACGACAAGAGGCCAGGCCCGACATCATGAGCGACGAACAGAAAAATCTCTTCATAGCGATCGCCTTGTCTCTCGTGGTGCTGCTCGGGTGGAATTATTTCTACGGGGTGCCGACGGCCGACAAGGCGCGGCAGACGAGCCAGCAGGTTCAGTCGCAGTCCGGCACGGCGGCGCCGCCCAATGCCGTGACGCCCGCCTCGCCGGGATCGACGCCGAACAATCCCGGGCTGACGGCCCCGGCGGTTCCCGGGCAGCCGGCCCCTGCCGCCGTGCAGGTGGCGCTGACGCGCGAACAGGCGCTGGCGGCGAGCCCGCGCGTGCAGATCGACACGCCGGCTCTCACCGGCTCGATCTCGCTGAAGGGCGCCCGGATCGACGACGTCTCGCTGAAGAATTACCGGCAGACGATCGATCCGAAGAGCCCGCTGATCGTGCTGCTCTCGCCCACGGGATCGCCGGCGCCCTATTACGCCGAGATGGGCTTCGTCACGAACCCGGGCGCCAATGTCGCGGTGCCGAATGCCGACACCGTCTGGACCGCCCAGCAGCAGAAGCTCGGCGTCGGACAGCCGGTCGAACTCACCTGGGACAACGGCCAGGGCCTGCTGTTCCGCCGCACAATCAGCATCGACGATCGCTACATGTTCTCGATCAAGGACGTGGTCGAGAACAAGGGCGCGCAGGCAGCGACGCTGTTCCCCTATTCGCTCGTCTCGCGCCACGGCAAGCCGCATACCGACGGCTATGCGGTGCTGCACGAGGGCATGGTGGGCGTGGTCGGCGATTCACGCGTGATCGAGATCACGTATGACGGAATCGAAAAAGAGACCCGCGCCACCAAGCTGATGGAAGGCACGTCCGGCTGGCTCGGCTTCACCGACAAATATTGGGCGACGGCCATCATCCCGGCGCAGGACGCCGCCTACAAGGCGCGCTTCTCGGCCGCCGGGGCGACCGGGCCGCAGCGCATCTACCAGACGGACCTGCTCGAGGATGCGCGCACGATCGAGCCGAACGCGACGGCCGAATTGCCGCTGACGCGCTTCTTCGCGGGCGCCAAGGAGGTCGACACGATCGACGGCTACCAGGCCTCGCTCGGCATCAAGAACTTCGACCTCATGATCGATTGGGGCTGGTTCTATTTCATCACCAAGCCGCTCTTCAAGCTGATCGACGTGATCTACAAATACGTCGGCAACTTCGGCGTCGCGATCCTGATCGTCACGGTCCTCGTCAAGCTGGTGTTCTTCCCGCTGGCCAATCGCAGTTATCTGTCGATGGCCAAGATGAAGGCCGCGCAGCCGCAGATGCTCGAAATCCGCGAACGTTTCAAGGACGACAAGCAGAAGCAGCAGCAGGAGATGATGGAGCTCTATCGCCGGGAGCAGATCAACCCGGTGGCGGGCTGTCTGCCGGTGATCGTGCAGATCCCGGTGTTCTTCGCGCTCTACAAGGTGATCTTCATCACGCTCGAAATCCGGCATGCGCCGTTCTTCGGCTGGATCAGGGATCTTTCGGCGCCGGATCCGACCAACGTCTTCAATCTGTTCGGCCTGCTGCCCTTCAACCCGACCACGCTGCCGATGGTCGGACCGTTCCTGGCGATCGGCATCTGGCCGCTGATCATGGGCCTCAGCATGTTCATCCAGATGAAGATGAACCCCGAGCCCACCGATCCCGTGCAGAAGCAGATGTTCGCCTGGATGCCGGTGCTGTTCACCTTCATGCTCGGGGCCTTCCCGGCCGGCCTGGTGATCTACTGGACCTGGAACAACCTGCTGTCGGTGCTGCAGCAATATTACATCATGCGCCGTTCGGGCGTGAAGGTGGAGCTGTGGGACAACATCGCCAGCCTGTTCGGCCGCAAGCCGGCGGCGGGTGGCAAGACCGGCTGACATCGCAGCCG
>JAQGJH010000148.1 GCA_028290705.1 Hyphomicrobiales bacterium | reverse complement strand
TCATGGTGGCGCGGCTGTCGCCGCTGTTCGAGCTGTCGCCGGACGCGCTCACCGTCGTCACCGTGGTCGGCGCGATCACGGCCTTCTTCGCGGCCACCGTCGGCCTGGTGCAGAACGACATCAAGCGCGTCATCGCCTATTCGACCTGCTCGCAGCTCGGCTACATGTTCGTCGCCCTCGGGGTTGGCGGATATTCGCTGGCGATTTTCCACCTCTTCACGCACGCATTCTTCAAGGCGCTGCTGTTCCTCGGCGCCGGCTCGGTCATTCACGCGATGCACCACGAGCAGGACATGCGCCGCATGGGCGGCCTGCGGAAGGACATTCCCTTCACCTTCTGGATGATGACCATCGGCACGTTGGCTTTGACCGGCTTCCCGCTCACCGCCGGTTACTTCTCCAAGGACGCGATCATCGAAGCCTCCTACGCCGCCAGCGCGCATTCGTCGGCTGCGGTCTACGGCTTCCTGATGACGCTCATCGCCGCTGGCCTGACGTCGTTCTATTCCTGGCGTCTGGTCTTCATGACCTTTTTCGGTCACCGCGCGCCCGCGATCGAGTCCCACGCGGCCCATGGGATCGACGAACTGGGGCATGCCGCCGCCGCGCATGACAAGAAGCATGGCGACAAGCATCGCCATGCGAGCGCGAGCGACCATGGCCACCATGATCATCACGGAGCGCACGCGCCTCATGAGTCGCCGCCCGTCATGCTGATCCCGCTGGGCGTGCTCGCCGTCGGCGCGCTGCTGGCCGGCCTCGTCTTCTCGGGTCCGTTCATCGGCCACGGCTACGACGCGTTCTGGAAGGGTTCGCTCTTCACCGGCGCGAACAACCACATCCTGCACGAGATGCATGAAGTGCCGGCCTTTGCGGTGTATGGCGCGACCGTCATGATGGCGCTGGGCTTCCTGGGCGCACTCTATGTCTACGTGCTCGCGCCCGGCACGGCGCAGCGCATCGCCGCCCGGCATGGGCTCATCTACCGTTTCCTGCTCAACAAGTGGTACTTCGACGAGCTCTATGACTTCCTGTTCGTGCGTCCGGCCTTCTGGCTCGGCCGCGTGTTCTGGAAGGGAGGAGACGGCAAGATCATCGACGGCATGGGACCGGACGGAATTGCGGCTCGCGTGGTCGACGTGACCAATCGGGTCGTGCGCCTGCAGACCGGCTATGTCTACCACTACGCTTTCGCCATGCTGATCGGTGTGGCGGCCTTCATCACCTGGTATCTTGTCGGCGGGGTTCGCTGATGTTCGGCTTCGGCATCCTCTCAGGCCTGATCTTCCTGCCGCTGGTCGGCGCGGCCTTCATCCTGGCGCTGCGCGGCGACGACGAACCGACGCGCAACAACGCCCGCTGGGCCGCGCTGGTCACGACGATCATCGTCTTCATCCTGTCGCTGGTCGCCTGGGCGCGCTTCGAGCCCGCCAATCCGGGCTTCCAACTCATCGAGCAGAAAGACTGGCTGGGCTCAGCGGTCCTCTACAAGCTCGGCGTTGACGGCATTTCCATGCCGTTCGTGCTGTTGACCGCCTTCCTGATGCCGTTCTGCATCCTCGCCTCGTGGCAGTCGATCGCGACACGCGTGCGCGAATACATGATCTGTTTCCTGGTGCTCGAGACGCTGATGATCGGCGTTTTCTCGGCGCTGGACCTCGTGCTCTTCTACCTGTTCTTCGAGGGCGGACTGATCCCGATGTTCCTCATCATCGGCATCTGGGGTGGCAAGCGGCGCATCTATGCGAGCTTCAAATTCTTCCTCTACACGCTCATCGGCTCGCTGCTGATGCTGCTCGCCATCATGGCCATGTACGGCGTCGCCGGCACCACCGACATCACGGTTCTGCTGCAGACGAAGTTCGGCGCCTCGATGCAGACCTGGCTGTGGCTCGCCTTCTTCGCCTCCTTCGCGGTGAAGATGCCGATGTGGCCGGTCCACACCTGGTTGCCGGATGCGCACGTCGAGGCGCCCACGGCCGGCTCGGTCATTCTGGCCGGCATCCTGCTGAAGATGGGCGGCTACGGCTTCCTGCGCTTCTCCATCCCGATGTTCCCCGATGCGTCGCAATATTTTGCCCCGCTGGTCTTCACGCTCTCCATCATCGCCATCGTGTACACGTCGCTGGTGGCGCTGGTGCAGGAGGACATGAAGAAGCTGATTGCTTATTCGTCCGTCGCCCACATGGGCTTCGTCACCATGGGCATTTTCGCCATGAACCAGCAGGGCGTGCAGGGCGCCGTCTTCCAGATGGTCTCACACGGCCTCGTGTCGGGTGCGCTCTTCCTCTGCGTCGGCGTCGTCTACGACCGGATGCACACCCGCGAGATCGCAGCCTATGGCGGGCTTGCCAAGCGCATGCCGCTGTTCGCCGTCGCCCTCATGGTCTTCACCATGGCCAACGTCGGTCTCCCCGGCACGAGCGGTTTCGTTGGCGAGTTCCTGACGCTGATCGGCGCGTTCAACGCCAACAGCTGGGTCGCGCTTTTCGCCACCACGGGCGTGATCCTCTCGGCCTGCTATGCGCTCTACCTCTATCGCCGGGTCATCTTCGGCATTCTCGACAAGCCGAACCTGATGAACATCAAGGATCTGTCGGCCCGCGAGATCACACTGCTCGCGCCCCTGTTGGTCCTCACCATTTACTACGGCGTTCAGCCGGGTCCGATCCTCGACGCCTGCGCCGCCTCGGTGACGCTGCTCGTCAAGAATCTGGATTCTGCGCTCGCCCTGACCAAAACCGCCGCAGCCGCGCTGCACTGAGGAAACGAGTTCATGCCTCCCATTTCCTTCGCGCTCGCCCATTCGCTGCCGGAAATCATTCTGGCGGTCGGGGCTCTCGTCCTGCTCATGCTCGGCGCATTCCGCGCCGGCCGGTCGGACTGGATCATCTCCGAACTGGCCATCGGCCTGCTCGGCATCGCGCTGATTACCTTGTTCTTCCCGCTGCAGGGGACCGCCATCGTCTGGGACGGCGCGTTCATAGACGACGCCTTCGCGCGCTTCATGAAGGCATTGGCGCTGATCGGCGCGCTCGTCAGCATCCTCCTGTCGCGCGAATATATGGCGCGCGAGAAGATCGATCAGTTCGAGTTCCCGGTTCTCATCGTGCTCGCCACTGTCGGCATGCTGATGCTGATCTCCGCCCAGAGCCTGATCTCGCTCTATCTCGGTCTCGAACTGATGAGCCTGGCGCTCTACGTCGTCGCGGCCTTTCATCGCGACAATGTCCGGGCCTCTGAAGCGGGCCTGAAGTACTTCGTCCTCGGCGCGCTCTCGTCCGGCATGCTGCTCTACGGGGCCTCGCTGATCTACGGCTTCGCCGGGACGGTCAATTTCACCGGCATTGCCACGGCGCTGAAAGGAGACGTGTCCATCGGCGTGATCTTCGGCCTGGTCTTCGTGCTGGCGGGGCTGGCTTTCAAAATGTCGATGGTGCCGTTCCACATGTGGACTCCGGACGTTTACGAAGGCGCGCCCACGCCCGTGACGGCGTTCTTCGCCTCCGCGCCCAAGATGGCAGCCGTGGCGATCACGCTCCGCATCATCATCACGGCCTTTCCGGGTATCACGGCGCAGTGGCAGCAGATCATCGTCTTCATCTCCATCATGTCGATGGTGATCGGATCCTTTGCGGCCATCGGCCAGACCAACCTGAAGCGTCTCATGGCCTATTCGTCGATCGGCCACATGGGCTTCGCCATGGTGGGGCTCGTCGCCGGCACTGAGCTCGGCGTGCGCGGCGTGCTCATCTACATGGCGATCTATCTCGCCATGACGCTCGGCACGTTCGCCGCCATCCTGTCGATGCGCATCGGCGACCGCTACGTGGAGACGATCGACGACCTCAAGGGCCTGGGCCGCACCAACGGCTGGATGGCGTTCTTCCTCGCCATGATGATGTTCTCGCTCGCCGGCATTCCGCCGCTCGCGGGCTTTTTCGCCAAGTGGTATGTCTTCCTGGCGGCGATCCAGGGCGGCTTCTACTGGCTGTCCGTCATCGGCGTGCTGATGAGCGTGGTGTCGACCTTCTATTACCTGCGCATCGTCAAGGTCATCTACTTCGATGAACCCGTCGCCGCCTTCTCGCCGGTCAATCGCGAGGTCACGGGCGTTCTCGTCATCGCGAGCCTGGCGGTGCTGCTGTTCTGGGTTTATCCGAGCCCCATCGTCAATGCCGCCACGGCGGCCGCGAGGTCGCTCTTCTGAGCGCCCGGACAGGCGCACGGTCGGAGCCGAAGGACGCTTCCTCGGCCATGCGGCTCGAATGGCTGGCTTCGGTGGACTCGACCAACGAAGAGGCGATGCGCCGTGCCCGTGCCGGTGACCCGGGTGGGCTGTGGATCGCCGCGGAACATCAGACCGTCGGGCGCGGGCGACAGGGCAGGGTCTGGACCTCGCCGCCGGGAAATCTCGCCGTCAGCCTGCTTCTCGTCGACCCCTGCGACCCGTCGCGCGCCCCGCAACTCGGCTTCGTCGCCGGCGTCGCCCTGGCTGCGTCGATTGCAGGCTTGATGCCGCCAGCTGCGGTGCGGCCCCGGCTCAAATGGCCCAACGATCTCGTCGCCGAGGGCGGGAAGTTGTCGGGTCTGTTGCTGGAAGCCGCCCAAATGCCGGACGGGCGGTTTGCCTGCGTGATCGGCTTCGGGGTGAATGTGCTGGCGCATCCCGCCGGATTGCCCTATGCCGCGACGAGCCTTTGCGCGCTCGGCTGCGCGACCACGGCGACGGATGTGCTGGATAAGCTCGGCACGGCCATGGCGGAATGGCTGCAGCGCTGGCAGGGTGGGACGAATTTCGAAGCGGTGCGGACCGCCTGGCTCTCCCATGCGGCGGGGCTCGGCCAACACATTCGCGTCGTTTCCGGGCCGCGCGAACTGGAGGGCGTCTTTCGCACCCTCGACGCGTCCGGACAATTGATCATGGATACGAAGACCGGCCCGGTGACGGTCGCGGCAGGAGACGTCTTTCTCCCGTCGATCTCGCCCGGTGACCGGCCAAAGGGCAGGAAAATTGAAGATGGCGATGGGTGACGGAGAACTGGTCCTGGTTCCGCTCGGCGGACTAGGTGAAATCGGCATGAACGCGATGCTCTACGGCTTCGGCCCGAAAGCGCATCGGAAGTGGATCCTCATAGACCTCGGCATCGCCTTCGCGGGTCCGGAGCTTGCCGGAATCGATGTCCTGATGCCGGACCTCACCTTCATCGAGAAGATGAAGAAGGATCTGCTGGGCCTCGTCATCACCCATGCGCATGAGGATCATATCGGCGCGGTCGCTGACCTCTGGCCGCGTCTGGGCTGCCCCGTCTATGCGACGCGTTTCGCCACCGGCCTTCTGGAGACCAAGCGCCTCAATGAGCCGGGCGCCCCGAAGGTGCCGCTCAACATCGTCGAGACCGGCAAGGCGTTTCAGCTTGGGCCGTTCTCGATCGAATACGTGCCGATGGCGCATTCGATTCCCGAAAGCTGCGGCCTCGCGATCCGCACGCCCGCCGGCCTCGTCATGCACACCGGCGACTGGAAGATCGACGAAACTCCGCTCGTCGGCTGGGCGACGGACGAGAAGCGGCTTCGCGAGATCGGCGACGAAGGTGTGCTGGCGCTGGTCTGCGACTCCACGAACATTCTGCGCGAGGGTCAGAGCCCTTCGGAGACGGACGTCGCCCAGGGCCTCGCCAAGCTCGTCGCGGAGGCCCCCGGCCGCGTCGTCGTGACCACCTTCGCGTCCAACGTCGCGCGCCTGCGGGCCGTCGCCGATGCCGCGCAGGCGGCCGGCCGGACCGTCGTCGTCGTCGGGCGCGCCATGGAGCGCGTCGTCCAGGTCGCGCGCGAATGCGGCTACCTCGACGGCGTGCCGACATTCCTGTCGGCCGAAGCCTTCGGCTATCTGGCGCGCGAGCAGACCGTCATTCTGGCCACGGGTTCGCAAGGCGAGCCGCGCGCCGCTCTGGCGCGCATCGCCGCCAACGAGCATCCGGAAGTGACGTTGACGCCGGGGGATCGCGTGATCTTTTCGTCGCGCACGATCCCCGGCAACGAAAAGGGCGTGGGCCAGATCATCAACGGCCTGACCGCACAAGGCGTGGAGGTCGTTACCGATCGCGACGGTCTCGTGCACGTCTCCGGCCATCCGCGCCGGTCGGAAGTTGCAAAAATGTACGAGTGGATCCGGCCGCAGATTGCCATTCCGGCGCATGGCGAAGAAGTGCATCTCGCCGAACACGCCCGCTTCGCGCACGACCATGGCGCCAGGAAAGTCGTGCGTGCGCGCAATGGCGACATGGTCCTTCTCGGCCCCGGCGATCCGGGCGTCGTCGATCAGGTCCAGCACGGCCGCATGTGCAAGGATGGCAACGTCCTGGTTTCGATGAACGACGATGCGATCCGCGCCCGAAACTCGCTGGCCTTCGCCGGCATTGTCTCGGTTGCGATCGCCATCAGCGTGAAGGGCGACATGGTCGGCGATCCGGACGTGATGCTCACAGGCCTCCCGGGCCGCACGCGCGACGGCCGGGCGATGGACGAGGTGGTGGACGAGGCCATTTTCGGCACCATCGATCATCTGCCGCGCGCCAAGCGCCGCGATGCGGACGCCACCTCGCAGTCGGTCGAACGCGCCATCCGCAACACACTCCGGCAGGTCTGGGGCAAGAAGCCCGTGGTGCACGTGCTCGTGGTCGAGGTATGATCAAAGCCGAGCCTTAGCCTCGCTCCTGGAGGAGAGATCGATGATCGGACGCCTGAACCACGTCGCCATTGCGGTGCGGGATCTCGAAAAAGCGACGGCGCTTTACCGCGACACGCTGGGAGCGCATGTCTCCCAGCCGCTGGCGCAGCCCGAGCACGGCGTCACCGTCGTCTTCATCGAACTCCCCAACACCAAGATCGAATTGCTCGCGCCTCTTGGCGAGGCGTCGCCCATCCTGAAGTTTCTCGAGAAGAACCCCGACGGCGGCATGCATCATGTCTGCTACGAGGTGGACGATATCCTGGCGGCTCGCGACCGGCTCAAGGCCGGTGGCGCACGCGTACTGGGGGATGGAGAGCCGAAGATCGGCGCCCATGGCAAGCCGGTGCTGTTCCTGCACCCGAAGGACTTCAGCGGAACGCTGGTGGAACTCGAGCAGGTCTGAGGCTCACGCCGGCAGGCCGGCTTGCGCGATCAGTTGGTCTTCGAGCTTGCCGAGCAGTTTCATCGTCTCCAGCGCATCCGAAACCGAGCAGATGGGCGACCGCCGTTCGCGAATGGCTGCAATGAATTCGCGGTCCTGGTTTTCAAAGCCGTTCATCGATGTCGCGACGCCCGTGAGATCGATCTTCTTGCCGAACCCGTCCGCGAGATCGTCGTAGAACGAGACCCAGGTTCCCTTGTCGCAAATGTAGCGGTAGGGCGAGCCGATCGGACCTTCGTCGTTGAATGAAAGCGACAGCACGCAGATCGCGCCCGAGGGTGTCTTCATGACGATCCCCATGTCCATCGCGATGCCGAGTTCCGGATCGTAAGGCCCCTGCAGCGCAAAGGCTTCGGAGACGCGCTCGCCTGTCTGGTACGAGAAGAGATCGACCGTATGGCAGGCGTGATGCCAGAGAAGATGATCGACCCACGAGCGAGACTGGCCCAGCGCGTTCATGTTCGTGCGTCGAAAGAAATGCGTATGCGCCTGCAACTGCTGGAGGCGAATCTCGCCGGCACGGAACTTTCTTGTCAGATATTGATGGCTGGGATTGAAGCGCCGGACATGACCCGCCATGGCGGTGACGCCCGTCTCCTTCTGGACCTGGACGATGCGCTCCGCATCCGCGACGCTGTCGCACATCGGGATTTCGATGAGCACGTGCTTGCCGGCCCGCATGGCAAGTTCGGCCTGTGCCGCGTGGATTTGCGTGGGCCCGGTAATGATCACCGCGTCGACGTCGGCTCGTTCGATGGCGCGTTCGAAATCCGTGGTCGCGGTCGCGACTCCGTATTCGGCTGCCGCTCGTTCAGCGCCCGCCTGCGTCCGGCTCTGGATGACGGTGACGACAGCGCCCTCGATCTCCCGGATGGCTTTCAGATGGGCATGCGCCATCGCGCCATTGCCGCTGATGCAGAATTTCATGAGTGACTTCTCCGCTTGGTATCGGCGTCATTCCGCAGCGATCGCCGAGGCTTCGGGGCGGTTCTCGAGCAGCATCACCGCGCCGCCCGTGTTCGAGATCGGCACGTGATAGGTGCCGTGAATTTTGCTCACATGCCCGCCCAATGCGCCTCGCATGGCGATCCAGCACATCAGTTCGACGCCCTGCGATCCGGCGAGCTCCACGATTTCCTTGTTCGAGTAGCTCGTCAGCGCCACCGGATCGTCCACGATCTTCTGCATGCAGAGTTGGTCGAAATCCTTGTTGATGAACCCGGCTCGCGTGCCGTCGAGCTGATGCGAAAGGCCGCCTGTCGCCACCACGACGATCTTCTCGCAGCCCGTCCAGCTCTCCAGCGCGCGTCCCAATGATTGACCGAGCTTCCAGCAGCGCAGCGCCGTCGGCAGTGGATGCTGAACCGAATTGATCGTGATCGGCACGGTCCTGACGGGCCATGCCGAACCTGCGTCCGGATACATGAGTTTCATCGGCAGCGAAAAGGCATGATCGACGAGATGTTCCTGACAACTGGTGATATCGAACTCATCTGCAACAAGGTGTTCGATGATGTGCCACGAGAGTGCCGAATGGCCGGGGAAGGGTGGCAACACCGGAATGCCCCAGCCTTCGTCCGCGTTGGCATAGGAATCGGCCGCGCCCACCGCGAATGTCGGCATCTTGTCGAGGAAATGCCCGAGCCCGTGATCGTTGTAGATGACGACGGCCACATCCGGCTTTTCGCGGGCGAGCCACGCATGAACCGGGTCGAAGGCATCGAAGAAGGGCTTCCAGTAAGGATCCTGCTGCAACCCCTTGGCGATCGCGCCGCCGATGGAGGGTACGTGGGACGTGGCGAGTCCGCCGATGATCTGTGACATGTCAGGCTCCCTGCGCCGCAAGGTGATGCTTGAACTCGGCGAGCGACATGCCTGTCTGCTGGGCGCCGATGTCCTGAACGCTGAGGCCGAAGATTCCCGCGAATTTGGCCAGGTAGTAGACGTTGCCGCCGGCCTCGATCAGTTGCAGCACGTTGCGGCTGCGAATGGCGGCGCGTTGCTGCGGCGTCAGTCCATATTTCTCCATGTAGCCTTCTTCGTCCGCCTTGAAGGAGGCGCGGTTCTCCGCACCATTGAAGGAGAAGCACATCTTGTTCAGCGCATAGCCCTTGCGGGCCTCGTCGCCGCCGAACACGGGCGTACCGGGGATCTTCCAGTCTGACGTCATGGCGTTCCACTCCCGCGCATTTGCAGGCAAGGTCCGGCATCGCAAAGCTCCCGTCTTTGACGGAAATCAATGTGTGCGACATCCACAAGGCAAAGCCGAAGGTCGTGGCTCGGGAGGGGTATGGCCTGCGCTTCATGGATTCGTAACGGAGGCGTAAGAGAGTCCGCCATCTTGCCTCGAGTTTGGAAGTCAGAGATGCGTCAGGATCCAGTCCCGCAGGGCCGCTCCACGGATGTCGATTCGGTGGCTGCAAGCGGCGATGCTGCGCACCTGGCGCAACAGGACGACGCGCGCATGTTCGATCTGGCGCCGGTTGCGCTCTGGCTCGAGGACTACGGCGCCGTGCGTCAGCATTTCGAAGCGCTGCGCGGGCAGGGCGTATCTGACATTCGTGAGTGGCTGAGCGCCGACTTGGAACGCGTGCGACGCTGCTCGTCCTTGATTCGCATTCTCAAGGTCAATCGAAAGACCCTGAGCCTCTTCGAGGCGAAAGATCTCGATACGCTCGTTCAAAACGTCGACAGGATTTTCCGTGACGACATGTTCAAGACCCACATCGAGGAACTTGCACAACTGTGGGACGGGCAGGCTGAGTTTTCGAGCCTGACGGCCAACTACACCTTGTCGGGGCGTCGGCTCGACATCGAGCTCAGGGCCAACCTTCTCCCCGGGTACGAGAAAGACTGGCGGCGTATCCTTGTGGCGACCGAAGACGTCACGGCGCGAGAGACTGCGCGGCGTCAGCTGACGGCGAGCGAGGCCTACGCCCGCGGCCTCTTCACCCATTCGCCGGTCTCGCTCTGGGTGGAGGATTTCAGCGTCATCAAGCGATTGCTGGAAGATATCCGTTCGC
>JAQGJH010000126.1 GCA_028290705.1 Hyphomicrobiales bacterium | reverse complement strand
AAACCACGCACCGTCAGAGGCGTCATCGAGTTGCTGAACGTGGTGATGACGATCCTCGCCCATCGCGAGCTGGACCCGGAGCACCGAATGTCTGACGGACCCATTCTCGAAATCTTGCGGAACGCGCACGAGATGCTCGGCTATCAGCCTGACGTGATCCTGACGAGCCGAAAGGATGACTGACAAAGAAAAGCCCCGGCACACAAGGGCGGACGCCGGGGCAGTCACGTCTGTGATGTGTCGTGGAGTTATCCCACCTGCCCACCAACCCAATGGCTGATGAACGGTTTCAGCGTCACGGGAGAAAACGGCCCCGCGCTATCGATCGCGGGGCCGCTCCCAACCTCGACCGATTGTAGGCACAGGCGGTGCGAGGAAGCTTAAAGAATGGCCCCGGCGGTGAAGCCAGGGCTAGTCAGTGGAAGTAATCCAAGGTCAGTACGGGCTGCAAAACGCTACGCGCAGCGCCGTCTCCTGACATTACGACTCTTATGGAGATTGGAAAGCGCTACCGGAAGCACGGTCAAATACTGCACAAGGTGCCGATACCAATGCTTGCTGACGAGATGCTTGCACGCCGGTTGTGCGAAGGGCTCCAGCAGCAAGAAGCCTCGATCCGGGTAGCTGCGAATCGAGGCTTCAAGGCTGTCCAGCCCCGGACGGGCGAACGTCCGTTTAATTCCCCATCGCGCGTCTGGTTCCGTACAGGGAAACGGCCCCAAGGCACTGGAGCACCAAGGGGCCGCCCCATCCCCGCCCAGGGCTGGGGGGCTCATGGAGGGCGAGAACGGGAATCTAAAGCTTTGGCAGTTGGGAAGTTCCAGCCTGAACGAAAACGGCCCCGGAGGTCAGCGAGCCCCGGAGCCGTTCTCTATCTCACCTCTGCAAGCAAACAGTCAGGGTGAGGAAGCCAAACCGTGTTCCATCTCGTGTTACACGGACCTCCCGACAGCCAAGCGTAACCCATTGTAATTGCTTGTGTCGCTTTGGAACGTGTTGCAGCTCACTTTTGACACTGCCTAGAGGCATAGAGTCTAAAAAGTCACTGCGGCAGAGGGAGAAGTGATGGTAGCGGGAGAGGGACTCGAACCCCCGACACGCGGATTATGATTCCGCTGCTCTAACCAGCTGAGCTACCCCGCCCCGGCGCGGGCGGACCCGCGCGAGAGCCGCGATATAGAATTGACCCGCCCGGGGTGTCAAGCGTCTGGCGCGCGCTTGATGCGGACGAGTGTGAACAGTCCGACGGGCGACAGCGTGCGGCGTTCCAGCAGGGTCGCGTCGGGATGCGCGTCGAGCCAGCTCTGGACGATGCTCCAGGGGAATTCCGGCCGCCAGCCAAGCGAGGCGGCGCGGCGGCCGAGCCAGGCTTCCACGGCAGCCACGGGACCGCGTTCCGCGCCGATGTGGTTGACCAGAACGATCTCGCCGCCGGGCTTCACGACGCGCAGCATCTCGTCCAGCGTCTTGTGCGGGTCGGGCACGACGGTGAGCACGTAGGGCGCGACGATGCCGTCGAAGCTCGCGTCCTCGAAAGTGAGCTGCATGGCGTCCATCACGCGCAGGTCCTCGACATTGTCGAGCCTCTGCTGGGCCACGCGCTTGCGGGCGACTTCGAGCATGGGCTCGGACAGATCGATGCCGGTGATGCGCAGGTCGCGCGAGAACATCGGCAGTTCGAGGCCGGTGCCGACTCCGACGTCCAGAATCCTGCCGCTCAGGCGATTGATGGCCGCCGCGCCGGCCTTGCGGCCCGGCCGCATCGTGGCGGTGAAGACGAGATCATAGAAGGGGGCCCAGCGCGCATAGGCGCTTTCCACGTCGGCGTGGGACAGGCTCGCGGGCTGTCTCGTTTCCAGGCTCATGCGGGTCTGGTCCTTTGCGGAGATCGCAGCCGACTATAACGCAGGCTTGATGAAGCCGCCGCCCAGAACGCGCGCACGCGGCTCGCTGTCCTCATAAAAAACGCAGGCCTGACCGGGCGACACGCCATCCTCGCCCACCGCCAGCTCGACCTCGATTTCGCCGTCTCGGCGGCGCAGGATCGCGGCTCCGGGGGGTCTCGTCGACCGCAGCCGCACCGCGACCTCGCGTCCCTCCGGGGGGATGTCCGACAGATCTCCGGGTCCGATCCAGTTGACGTCGCGCAGATGAACGAGGCGTGTCGCCAGCGCTTCGCGCGGGCCGACGACGACGCGCTTTCGCGCGGCGTCCAGTTTGACGACGTAGAGCGGCTCGCCCTTGCTGGTCTGTCCGGCCCCCGCGGCCCCGAGACCGAGGCCCTTGCGCTGCCCGATCGTGTAGTGGATGACGCCGGAATGGCGGCCGAGCACGCGCCCGTCGACGTGGACGATCTCGCCGGGTTCGGCGGCTCCCGGGATCAGCCGCTCGATGATGTCGGTATATTTGCCCGAGGGAACGAAGCAGATGTCCTGGCTGTCGGCCTTGTCGGCGACCGTCAGGCCGAAGTCGCGCGCGCGCTGGCGGACCTCCGCCTTGGGCAGGTCGCCCAGCGGGAAGCGCAGCAGGGCGAGCTGGTCGCGCGTCGTCGCAAAGAGAAAATAGCTCTGGTCGCGGTCGGCGTCGTTGGCGCGATAGAGGCCGCGGCCTTCCGGCACCGGGCGGGACGAGATGTAGTGGCCGGTCGCCAGCGCGTCGGCGCCGAGCTCGAGCGCGGTGTCGAAGAGGTCGGCGAATTTGATGTGCTGGTTGCAGGCCACGCAGGGGATCGGCGTCTCGCCGGCCACATAGGCCCGGGCGAAGCCCTCCATCACCTTGTCGCGGAAGCGACTCTCGTAATCGAGGACGTAGTGCGGAATGCCGAGCCGCTCGGCCACGTCGCGAGCGTCATGAATGTCCTGGCCGGCGCAGCAGGCGCCCTTGCGATGGGTCGCGGCGCCATGGTCGTAGAGTTGGAGGGTCACGCCGACGACGTCGTAGCCCTCGGCTTTCAGCAGGGCCGCCACGACGGACGAGTCCACGCCGCCCGACATGGCGACGACCACACGGGTCTCGGCCGGGAGTTTGGCAATGCCCAGCGAATTCAGCTGCTGGCCATCGCGTGCCTGGCCGGCGGGCGGCGCGGACACGCCCGGCATCACAAGGTCTGGCGTCGTGGCGCTCATGGATCACGATCTCTCGGCTCCCACGGAAGGAGCGTTCAGGATGTTGTCTTCGGTGACGGCAGGGGCTGCGCTGCGGAGATGAGAAACCACCGGACGCGCCAAAATGCAACCAAAGCCGCAGGATAGGGCACGCGCTTGTGAGGCGGCCGGGCATCCGGGAATGCCCGCGGGGCAGGCGCCGGCGGTGCATTCAGGGCGGTGCAGCAAAAGCAGCCCGCGGGCGACACCTGTCCTAAAGCAATACGGTTTTGACGCGACTGCAAGGATTTGGCAAGAACTTCAATGCTTCCAAGCGTCTAATCGGTAGAATCCGAGCGTTCTGCTTAGGCAATTCTTAAATGGAACGGCCTAGTCTCACCCTCATAGTTTAGTAGGTCGCGTAGTGAGTGTGTGAAATGACCGAACCCCATCGCCCCAGGGCGAAATATGTCATCGGCCCCGACGGCAGCCCGCTGACCATCGCGGATCTTCCGCCGACCACGACCAAGAGGTGGGTCATCCGCCGCAAGGCCGAGGTCGTGGCTGCGGTGCGCGGCGGACTTCTCTCCCTCGAGGAGGCCTGCAGCCGCTATACGCTGACGGTCGACGAGTTCCTGAGCTGGCAGATGTCGATCGACCAGCATGGTCTGGCGGGACTGCGCACCACGCGCATCCAGCAGTATCGGCAGTAACTTTCGCGAAGCTGTCCGCGGCTTTTCGATCCCATCCGTTCAAGCGCCGGCCTCACGGGCCGGCGTTTCTTTTGGCCGCTTCGTCAGAGGCCGGCGTTCAAAGAACCGTCTTCTCCGTCTTGGACGGCGCATGGGCGGCAATGTCAGCGGCATTGGCCCGGCTGCGAGCCTGCGCCAGCTGGCCCCGCTCGAAGAACAGGATGACGGGGATCGACATCGCGAGCGGGATGATCAGGTAGAACAGCCGCCAGACGAGCAGGGCGGCGAAGACCGAGGTCGCGGGCATGCCCGGCATGATGGCGAGGAAAACCGCTTCCATGACGCCGACGCCGCCCGGCACCTGCGACAGCAGGCCGGCCGAGAAGGACAGCAGAAAGGCCCCCAGCACGATGAAGAAGCCGGGATTACCTTCAGCCGGAAGCGCAAAATAGATGATGCCGGCGGCGCCGATCAGTTCGAGCGGGGCGGCGATGTACTGCCGGGCCACCACGTTGAGGCGGGGATAGACCAGTTCGAACGAGCGGAAACGCAGCGGCGGGAAGCGCAGCCACGAGCCCAGCGTGTAAAGCAGGCAGAAGCCCAGCAAAGCGAAGCCGATCCCGCGCGCGACGCTTTCGCTCACGGCGAAATAGGACGAGATGCTGCCCAGTGGCGCGAGGATCTGCGGCTCGCCGATGAGAACGAGCGCGAGCAGAAGCAACGTCCCGAAGGCGAACGTGTAAGAACAGAGGGCCACCAGGACGGCGACCTCGCCGGCGCTCAGGCCCTTGGCCGTATAAGCTCTGTAGCGCACCATTCCGCCGGAAAAGACCGTGACGCCGATGTTGTGCGAGAGCGCATAGGTGACGAAGGAACAGACCGCGACATAGAGCCAGGAAATCCCCTTGTCGCGCTTCAGGTGGATCAGCGAGATGCGGTCGTACCAGGCCAGGGCCGCATAAGCCACCAGCGTCGACAGACCCGCCAGCACGTAGCCTTGCGGGGGAATGATCGCGAGCTTGTGGCCGATGACCGAGGCCACGATCTTGATGTCGCTCCACAGGCCGCCGTCTTCCAGAAGATGCCGGACGCGTTCGTCAGCGGCGGCTTCGAGCAGGAGCTTGTGATAGAGGAGACGAACAGACCAGACGACCGCGACGAGGCCGACTGTCGGCCAGAAGAAGTCCAGAACACGCTTCATCGCGGGGCGGTCTCTCGGCTGTAGCGGGCGTTGTCCCCGGGGAGGGGCCGTACGGGAGCGTCGCTCGGTGCGCGCGTCCGGGCACCATCCGTGCCATGCGACGCAGCCTTTCGCAAGCCTCCCGCTTCAGCTTGACCGCACACGAAAACGCCGCCCCGGCGGCGCCGGGGCGGCGTGTCGTCAAACCTTCGTTTCGACGTGTCAGGCTCGGGCGATGCGCATCGCCCCGAGAGTGTCGGGGCGGTCGCGCACGAGCTCGGAAGCCTTGTCGCGGACGTCGAGCGACTGGACCTTGGCGAGTTCCGCATTGGCCTCGCCGAGCAATGCCCGGGCTTCTTCCAGCTGGCCGCGCAGTTCGCCGGTGGACTGGTGCAGATTGTCACGGCGGCTTCGGGCCGCGCGCGCGTAGGTCGAATATGCGAAATGGGCGGGATCGGTCATGCCGGTCCGGCTTTCTTCGGCGGCGATCTCGCGATCCAGATCCGTGGCCATGCGGGTGAACTCCGCGATCATGGCTTCGATCTGGCTGACGCGACGGCGCTTCTCCTCGACCTGGAAGCGCTTCAGCCGGATAAGGGTATCCCGCGACTTCATTACTCATACTCCGGGACGCAGGTTGAATACGGGCCTGGCGGCGTTTGTGCGCGAGGACCATTCAGCTCCGCGAGACCGATTTACCATGCCGGGCCAAAGTTGCTGGTTTGTTACCGCTGCGGTCGTGCAGGCAAAAAACCACCGCATTGGCCGTTTTGAGCCGCCTGCCTGTTGCATTTCTGCAACATAGGCGAGCCGTTGCCGCTCGCGCAGGTTGCGTAAACCCGCTGTTAACCGCCCATCTTAACAATCGTTGACGACGAGCCATGTGGAGTTATCTCCGGGCCGTGGTTGGCAAACGATGAGTCGGGAGAGTCGCTTATAACGGTTCGTTAATGTGGCGTGTAAACTTGGTTTAGGTGAGATTAGGTCGTCAAATCAGCAGCTTGACCGGAATTTTGGACAAATTGGCTTGGCGCTTGTCATCCTGAATCATTGTTTGTTAACCATTGGCCGTTAAGGTTTACGAGCCGAAATTTGGAAGGGCATTCGCCCGACTTGGAAAGCCGCGCTGCCGGAGTGATCGCGCTGATCGCGACCTTCGGGGGCAAGGGTGGGGACCTCACATGCGCGTACTTTTGATCGAAGATGACAGCGCAACCGCGCAGAGCATCGAGCTGATGCTCAAATCCGAGAACTTCAACGTCTATACGACGGATCTCGGAGAGGAAGGTATCGACCTCGGCAAGCTCTACGACTACGACATCATTCTGCTCGACCTGAACCTGCCCGACATGTCCGGGTACGAGGTTCTGCGGACCCTTCGGGTCGCGAAGGTCAAGACTCCGATCCTCATCCTGTCGGGCCTCGCGGGCATCGAAGACAAGGTGAAGGGCCTCGGCTTCGGCGCCGACGACTATCTGACCAAGCCGTTCCACAAGGACGAGCTCGTCGCCCGCATCCATGCGATCGTGCGCCGCTCGAAGGGTCATGCCCAGTCGGTCATCACCACCGGCGACCTGGTCGTCAATCTCGACCAGAAGACGGTCGAGGTTTCCGGTTCGCGCGTGCATCTGACCGGCAAGGAATACCAGATGCTCGAGCTGCTCTCCCTGCGGAAGGGGACCACGCTCACCAAGGAGATGTTCCTCAATCATCTTTACGGCGGCATGGACGAGCCCGAGCTGAAGATCATCGACGTGTTCATCTGCAAGCTGCGCAAGAAGCTGGCGAATGCGAGCCACGGCCGCAACTACATCGAGACCGTCTGGGGCCGTGGCTACGTGCTGCGCGAGCCGACCGACGCGGAAGATCGCATCACGGCCTGAGCCAAAGCCGAAAACCCCACCTTTCGGCCCTGCGAAAAAGCCCCGTCCTGACGGGGCTTTTTTTGTGCCTGCGTATGTCGTGCGGCGGAAAGGCTCCGGCGGGAACGCCGGAACCTTCTGGCTTCAGACCATGCCGATCTCTTCGAATTTCGACACCACGATCTGCCGGTCGAAGGGCTTCATCATGTATTCGTCCGCGCCGGCGTGGATGGCGCGCGCGATATGGGCGATGTCGTTCTCGGTGGTGCAGAACACGACCTTCGGGCGCGCGCCGCCCGGCATGAGTCGCAGCTCCCGCAAAAATTCATAGCCGTCCATGACGGGCATGTTCCAGTCGAGCAGGATGGCGTCGGGCATAGATGCCGCGCAGGCCTCCAGGCCGAGCTTGCCGTTTTCGGCTTCGTTGATCTCGAACTGCATGGATTCGAGGATTCTGCGGGCGACCTTTCGAATGACGCTCGAGTCGTCGACGATGAGGACCTGTTTCATGATTGTCTCCGGTTTGCGTGTTCGGCGTGCGAGGCGGGGCGACGGCTGTCGTCGCTTGAAAAAGTCAGCAGCGCGGCCACGTCGAGGACCGGGATGGTTCGGCCGGCCATGCGGTAAACCTCACGGGTGAGTGCGCTGCGGGAGGGGTCCACATGGGGCTGGCTCTGAATCGGACGCCAGGATTCGAGATCCACGACGTCGGCCACGGCGTCGATCAGCAGTGCGTAATTCTCACCGGCGTGATGCACCGCCACTGCCAGCAAGTCGTCCTGCTTCGGCGCAGCCGGCATGCCGAGTCGGGCACGCAGGCTCACGACCGTGACGATCTGGCCGCGCAGGTTGACGAGACCCAGGATCTCGGGCGGGGCCAGCGGAACCGGCGTGACCGTCTCGATGTGGAAGACCGTGTAGACGTGCGAGATCGGCAGCCCGAACCATTCGTCGCGGCATTGGATGGCGAGCGCCACGGGATGGACGGGCAGGGGCAGCGTCTGCGTGCCGAGCGGCAGAGTCTGGGTCACGCGGCCGCCTCCTGGATGATTCGCCGCTCGATGGCGTGAGAGTTGAACGCCTCCTGATCGAGCAGACTCGCGAGTGCGCGCAACAGGGCGTGCCGGTCGAACTTGCCGACCACGCCTTTCATGCCGGCGGCCTTGACAGCGGCGAGCACCGCGGGTGCGGCATGCGCATCGAGGGCCAGGACGGGCACATGGGCGAACCGCCGGTCCGCCAGGATCGCCTTGGCGAAGCTGTAGCCGTCGAGGTCGGGCATATCGATGTCGGTCAGGATCGCGTCGAATTCCGCACCTTTTTGGAACAGCGCGAGAGCGTCCGCCGCCGAGGCGGCCGTGGTGACCTGATAACCTTCGGCGGTGAGCACCGGCGAAAGCATGTCGCGGAAAAACGCCTTGTCGTCGACGAGCAGGATCTTGAAGCGCCGTGCATGGCCGCGCCGGAAGGCGCCGGGCCGCGCCAGCTGCATGAAATAGGCGACGTCCAGAAGCTCGACCGCAAAGCCCGCCACGAGGGCGCTGCCGATGGCGCGAGGCGATGCAGAAGCGATCTGGATGTCGATCTGTGTCTCGACGATGTCGACGATCTCGTGGGCAATGATCCCCATCGGCTGGCCGCCGACGCCCACCACCATGATCTTCTGCTCGTCGCCGATCACCAGGTCGAGGTCGGGCGACACCAGCGGCATCATCTCTTCGCCGGCCTGCATCACGTAGATATCGTCCTGCCGGGTCATTCGATGGCCCGCCACCGTCTCGATCCGCGTGAGCAGCGACAGCGGCAGGCCGAGCACGGCAGCGCCCGGGCGCGTGCGAAACAGAACGAGCCGGGTTGGCTCCGCGACCGCTTCATAGCGATCCACTTCGGCCGCCACGATGAAATTGTCGCGTCGATCGAAGCCGAGTTGCGCCGCCAGACCGGACGGGTCGACGATCAGCACCACCGAGCCGTCTCCCAGCATCGTGCTGCCGGAAAAGAAAGGGATGCCTGACAAAGCGCTGGCCAAGGGCTTGATCACGACTTCCTGCACGTCGCTGACGCTGTCGACCAGAACGTCGAACTGGTGAGCGCCGACGCGCATGACCACCACGGCGGCGTCTTCGCGATTTTCCGCGGACTGGATCTTCAGCGTTGCGGCCAGGTCGAGCACAGGGATGACCTGGTCGTGCCGCTGCAACAAAAGCGCGCCATGCACCGAAGACAAAGGCGTGTGGTGCGCGTCTCCCGCGCCCACCGCCTCGATCACGGCATGTTGCGGAAACGCGAGCTTCTGGCCGCCGCATTCGACGATGAGCGCGGGCGCGATGGCGAGCGTCAGGGGAATTTTCAGCGTGAACGTCGTGCCGCGCGCCGCGAGCGTCGAAATGGTCACGGAGCCGCCGATCGATTCGACGCTTTCGCGCACGACGTCGAGCCCGATGCCGCGGCCCGAAATGCTGGACATAATCGGGGCCGTGGAGAATCCGGGCGCGAACACGAAGCGGCAGACGTCCTGGCTGCTCATGCGCGCGAGCTGCCGTGCGTCGACGAGCCCCAGGGCGAGCGCGCGTTCGCCGATGCGCTGCACGTCGAGGCCGCGGCCGTCGTCCGAGATCACGACCTTGATGTTGCCGGCGTCGTGCGAGGCCGCGATGCGGATCTGACCGCATGAAGCCTTGCCTGCCGCAACACGCGCGTCCGCGCTTTCGATGCCGTGATCGGCGCAATTCCGGATCATGTGGGTGATGGGATCGCGAATCAGTTCGACGAGCTGCCGGTCGAGTTCCGTCCCGGCGCCGTCCGTCACCAACTCGATCTTCTTGCCGAGTTGGTGCGAGAGTTCGCGAACGAGCCTGGGCAGTGAGGCGAACAGACGGCCGATCGGCTGCATGCGGGCGCGCATCACGCCGTCCTGCAGGTCCCCCGTCAGCGTGTTCAGCCGCAACACGGAGGCGGTCAGTTCGTCGTCCGGCCGGTCGCGTGTCAGCTCGAGGAGCTGGTTGCGTGTGAGGACCAGTTCGGAGACCAGGTTCATGATCTGCTCGAGCGCCGGAACCGCCAACCGGATGGTTGCGGTCTCGCGGCGCGGGCCGGCGCGTTGAGGCTGCGCGCCAGACATCGCCGGATCCGCGCGTCGCCCGCGCCGCTGTTCGACGCTTTCGGCGGCGACCGGAGCCTGGGAATTCGCGCTGCGTTCGAGCGCCAGCACCAAGGCCGTGTCGTCGCCATCCGGCTCGGCGCCGGCGGCGGCAATGCGCGTGAGGATGTCGCGAAAGCGATCCATGGCGTCGAGCACGAGCGAGATGCGTTCAGGCGTGGGCGCGGCGCCCTCGCGCAGGCGCGAGATCAGGGCTTCGGCCGCATGCGCGAGACGTCCGAGCCGGTCGAGGCCGAGGAACCCGCACGTCCCCTTGATCGAATGCACCAGGCGAAAGACTTCGCCGATGGCGCGCAGATCCTCGGGATTGCCTTCCAGCGCGACCAGATGCGCCCCGACAGCTTCGAGCTGTTCGGTCGACTCGGTCACAAAGTCGGTGAGAAGGTCGTCCATCGACAGGCTCGCGCACGCGCGACGGCGCATGTTCACGATTCATTATCGACGAAAACCGTTAAGGGAGATTTGCGCGCGACGCCCGATCAGATGGCGGCGTCGGGCGCATCCGTGACGGCGGTGGCGCCCGGGACCTCGTCTACGGCCTTGGCGGCCGTGATCACGACGCCCTCGGGGCTCGCGTCGAGATCGACGCGCATGCCCGCCGCGCGTGCAACGAGGCCGGTGTAGAAGGCCTGAATGCCATGCGCGTCCACGGCGTCGTTCTCCGGCTTGCCGGCGACGAGCGCAGGAATGCCGTGGGCAAGACGCGCATTCGGCCCCTTGGCGTCGAGGCGGATGGCGGTGTCGTCGCCTTCGCCCGAGATCGTCACCTCGATCACGCCGCCGCGCGGAATGGTGGCGGCCGCGATCAGGCACAGGTTCAGGATGAGCTTCACCTTGTTCTTGGGCATCAGCAGGCGCTGGGCATTCCAGACGATCTTCGTGCGGTCGTCTGAAAACAGCCCGCGCGCCACGGTTTCCGCATCGCCGGTGTCGATCGAGGCGCCGGCCGAACCGGCCGCCCCGAAAGCGAGGCGGCAAAACTGCAGGCGCGCCGACGCCGTGCGGGCGCTCTTCTTGATCAGGTCGATCGCGAAGTTGCGCATGTCGGCGTCTTTCTCGTCCTCCAGCACCTCGAGGCCGTTGACGATCGCACCCACGGGAGAAATGACGTCGTGGCAGACGCGCGAGCAGAGCAGGGCGGCGAGGTCGAGAGGATCGAGCGCGAGAACCGACATGGCGAAAATCCGTAGGTGAAGCGCTTCCGAGCGCGGTGAAAGCGAACGCGGGCGAGCGATGGGCGCCAGAACCGAGCGGGCCGGGCGATGCGGGCGTACGGCACGGACGGCGCTCGGCCTCGAAAGGCGAATCATCCGCGCAGGCCGTAAAGCTATCGGGCTTGATAGCCCCAGGTCCATGGGTTGAAAAGCGGCACGCGGGCCACAATGTCGGAAGAACGCTGCCGTCAACGTCAATCTTGCCTTGAGCGTGGGGCTGTTTGCGGGCAGTGAGGACAAACGATGAGACCAATCTCGCCCGCGTCCACCCCGGAGGAACCACCCAGTACCGCCCTGGCGCAGATTTTTGCGCAGGTCGCGGTCGAGGCCGGGGCCGTGGTGATGGAGGTCTACGGCCAGGATTTCGCCCTCAGGACGAAGGCCGATCACAGTCCCGTCTGTGATGCGGACGAGCGGGCCGAAGCCCTGATCCTGGCGCGGCTTTCCGAACATTTTCCCGCATTGCCCGTCGTGGCCGAGGAGGCCGTGGCGCGCGGTCTCGTGCCCGACCTCGGGACCGCGCTCATCCTGGTCGATCCGCTGGACGGCACGCGCGAATTCGCCAAGCGCAACGGAGAGTTCACGATCAACATCGCGCTCGTGCGGGATGGCGTGCCCGGGGCCGCGGTGGTCTATGCGCCGGCGCGCGGGCGTCTCTGGGTCGCGGCCGGCCAGGCCTATGCGTGCGACGTCGCGCCGGGGGCCGACGTTCCCGCCGTCGCCACCATGAAGCCCTTGCGGGCGCGGAAGCTCGGGGCCGGCGCACCGGTGGCGATCGCCAGCCGCTCCCACCGCAATGCCGAGACGGAGGAATTGCTCGAGCGGCTGCAGATCCGCGAGATGCAGGAAGCCGGATCGGCGCTGAAATTCTGCCTCATCGCCGAAGGGCAGGCCGACATCTATCCGCGCGTCGGCACCACGATGGAGTGGGATATCGCGGCGGGCGACGCCGTGCTGCGGGCCGCCGGCGGCATCGTGACCGGGCTCGACGGCAAGCCGCTGTTGTATGGCCGGCGCGAAGAGGGGTTCGCCTGTCCGGATTTCGTCGCCTTCGGCGACCCCGACGCGACGGCGCGGCTCGCCCGCGTGCCGAGCCTCTGAGATCAGCGACTTAACTCCCTGTTAACCACGAACGGTGCAGGGTCGTGGCGGGTCTCTCAAAACCGCCTCGCCGTCCTGAATAAGCCAGGCTTTGCCACGTCGTGGCCCAGTTCGACGGGCAAGCTGACCTCTCGCCCGTTCGAGCGCACCGCTCCCGGGCGGACGAACAAGGATCTGAACCATGAGCCAGAATTCCCGGCGGGATCTCCTCATCAAGACCGCGGCTCTTGCCGGCACGGCGATCGGTCTGCCGCTTCTGTCGGCTGGCGCCCAGGCTCAAAGCGCGCGGCCACAGCGGTTCTCCACCAACGAGATGGTCGACAACGGTCACAAGTTCTTCGGCTCCGTGTCGCGCGGCCTCGCCCAGGTGGTCGAGGAGGCGACGCGCCGCTGGGGGCAGCCCAACGCCTACATCCTCGGGCAGGAGGCCTCGGCGGCCTTCGTGGCGGGCGCACGCTATGGCGAGGGCGTCATGTACACGCGCAATGCCGGGGACCAGAAGGTCTACTGGCAGGGGCCGTCGGTCGGCTTCGACGCCGGCGCGGACGGCGCCCGGACGATGATGCTCGTCTATAATCTGCCGGCCACGAACGCGATCTACCAGCGCTTCGGCGGCATCGATGGCTCGGCCTATCTGGTCGGCGGCTTCGGCTTCACCGCGCTGGTCTTCGACGACATCGTGCTGGTGCCGATCCGCTCGGGCGTGGGTGCGCGGCTCGGCGTCAACATCGGCTATCTGAAGTTCACCCAGCAGTCGACCTGGAACCCCTTCTGACCGGGCGGAGTGCGTCTGCAATCTGAAAGTGCAATCGGCTCAAAGGCTCACCGCTGCGCTTTGATTTCGGGCCTTCGACGTGCCATGGTCTGGCCGAGTTTGGTGACGCAGGCGAGCGCGGTTCCGTGATTGAACAGCTGATGTATTTCGCGCTCGGCGTCCTCGCGGCGGGCCTGGTTGCGCTGATTTTCCTGCCGGCCTTCTGGAGGCGCGCCGTCCGCTTGTCGACGCGCCGGATCGAGATGCAATTGCCGCTCTCGATGGGCGAGATCGTGGCCGAGCGCGACCTGCTGCGGGCCGAGTTCGCCGTGGCGCGCCGAAAACTCGAACAAAAGCTCGACAAGCTGAACGATGCGCGTGCCGCCGACATGAGCGAGATCGGCCGGAAGAGCGCCGTCATCTCGGGTTTTCACAAGGAATCCGAAGGGCTTCGCTCAGAGGTCGCGCGGCTCGAGTCGATCATCGACCGGCAGCGCGCTGAGGTCGCCGATGCGCAGGCGCAGGCCGGCGCCGCACTCAAGGAAGCCTATGACGAAAGCGGCGCGCGCGAGCGCGCCGAGGCCGTGCGCCGCGATCTGATGCGCGCTGCCGAGATCGCGCAGGCGCAGGCCGAAGAGCGCCGCCTCGTCATCGCGGGCCTCGAGACGCGACTGGCCGGGCTCGATATGCGGCTCGCCGATTCGCATCACGAACTGGCGGCGCGCGACAAGACCCTGCTGGCGCGCGACGCGGTGCTGGACCGGCTGACAGACGACCGGGATCGCGCCCGCGCCGAAGCCGCCGGGCATGCGGCGAAGGTCACGGCCCTGCAATCGGCGCTGGAAGAGCGCGATCGCCGCATGTCCGCGCTGGACGACCGCGTCGCCGAACTCGCGCGCGAGAAGGCCGGGCTCGACCATCGCCTGCAGGACCTCGCCAGAGCCGAGGCGGATCGGCAATCGCGCGAGCCGGAGGCGCGTGGCGTGTACGAGCGTCAGCTCGAGGCGGCGCGCGAAACAGAGCGTCGGCTGACGGCTGATCTCGACCGGCTCCGCGCCGAAAAGGCCTCGCTGCAGGGCGCGCTCGACATTTCGCGCGCCGAACTGGCGGGGCGCTCGTCGGAGCGCACGATCCGGCGAATCGGGGCCGCGCCCGAGCCGATGCCCGAGCCCGAGGCTCTGCGCCATTCCATCTCGGAACTCGGCGCGGAAGTGTTGCGGATTGCCGCCGAACTCGAGGGTGTCGGTCCCCCCAAGGCCTCGCGCGGCAACGACAAGGGCGACGCCATCGCGCTCGTTCCCGCATCAGCTGAAAAAGCCCGCGCCTCCTGAGGCCTGGCGCTTTCGCAGGATCATCGGCATGCCGTTCTTGGGCCGCAGCGTGACCCGCTGGATCGGCTCGACCACGTGGCCGGGCGCCGGATCGAAGCGAAACTCGCGCAACATGGCTGCCAGGATGACGACCGCCTCCTGCAGGGCGAAGCCGGCCCCGATGCAGATGCGCGGACCCGCGCCGAACGGCAAATAGGCGAAGCGGTCGATCTCCTCCCGCCGGCCGGGCAGGAAGCGCCCGGGGTCGAAGGCGCCGGGATCGCGCCAGAGACGTTCATGTCGATGCAGCAGCCACGGAGAAATGACCACCCGCGCGCCGGGCCTGATCCTCAGGTCCGCGACCCTGTCGGGGCCGATGGCCTCGCGGCTGAGCGAAGCGGCGGGGGGATAGAGCCGCAGCGCCTCGTCCACGATGGCGCGCACGATGGGGAGATGCTCGGGATCGAGCGCTCCGGCGGCATCGACCTCCGCCTCGGCGCGCTCGCGCCATTCCGGATGGGTCGCCAGGAGATAGGTGGCCCAGGTCAACGCATTGGCTGTGGTCTCGTGGCCCGCGCCGATGAACGTCAGAATGTTGGCGCGCACCTCCGCGTCGCCAAGGCCGCGTCCGGTCTCGGGATCGGCGGCGGCGAGAAGCAGGCTCATCAGGTCGGGCGCGTTGGCGGTGGCGCCAGAAGCGGCATTGCGGCGCGCGGTCTCGATCATGGCCTCCACGGCCTCGCCGAAAAAGGCGAGCGCCGGGGCGGCGCGATTGCGACCGAAGCGCGGAGCCCAATCCGGCAGGCCGAGAATGTCGAAGGGCTCGATGCGGCCCGCCGTGTCGAAATAGCGGGTCACGGCCTCGATGAATTTCGTCGGCTCGCCGCCGAGACCCTGCGGAAAGATGGTGCGCTCCAGAACGTCCAGCGTGGCCCGGGAAAACTCGCCCGCCATGTCGATGCGGCGCCCGTCGCGCTGGCGGCGGAGGCGCTCCGCCAGCCATTCGGCCGAAGCCTGCATGGCGGGCCGGAAGCGTTCGGTCAGGCGCGGGGTGAACAGGGGCGCGAGCGCGCGGCGCTGGGCCCGCCAGACGTCGCCTTCCGCGGTGAGCAAGCCGCCGCCGAGCCCCGGGCCGAGCAGGCGCAGCTGCAGGTCGTCCTTGCGGTAGTTCGCGGCATTGTCGACCAGCACGTGGCGGATCGCCGAAGGCTCGCTGACGATGACGAGGTCGCCCAGGACGGAACGGCCGGACAGGATGGGTTCGCGATAATGCGCCCGCGTCCAGGTGAGCAGAGGGTTCGTGCGCAGGGCCCAGAGCAATCCGATGGTGCCGAGCGGCCTTTCGCGCGGCGTCGGCGCGGGCGGCAGCGGCTGAGCCGGCCGGCGCGGCACGCCCGATGCGCGGTCGCGCTCCCGGCCACGTGGCGGCATGTGAAGCACCATCGAGGTCTCCCGTCTGCGCGCGTGACTTTCGCAAGCGCCTGCCTCGAAACATGGGGCCGCGGCGCGGGCACGCAAGCGTCTGCGTCAATCGTGCGCTTTTGGGTCTGCGCGCTCTTGCGAATGTCGTGCCCTCTCGGTATAGAACGCCCTCCGCGCCAAACACGCGCGCCGCTCCCTTCGTCTAGCGGTCCAGGACGTCGCCCTCTCACGGCGAAAACAGGGGTTCGAGTCCCCTAGGGAGCACCAAAGATTTCATTAGCTTACGTCGCCTAGGGTATTCGGGAGCGATTTTCGGTCAGGTCTGGGACAGGCAGAATTGCACCTCATCTCATGCGGTGCACTCCGCCCTGAGCAACAGATTGGACGGCATGCGGAAACAAGGCGGCTAGGCAGGTCCCGCCCTGATGCCTAACCGAGGGATAGGTAATCCCGTTTAGCCCCCGCACGCGCGCCGCTTCCGCGAGCGCATTCCCTGCCGGGTATCCAATCGCCTTGTCGGGGTGAAGTGACTGATTTTCGGGATCGACGCGAACGTCGATGAATTCACCTGCAAAGCTGGCGAACATTTCGCCGTACTCGACCGTGGCGTGGAAATCGCCAGTCAAAGCCAGAGCTACTGTCAGGTGATGCTGCACCTCAGCGATGCTGGTCTCAATCGCGAGTCCGGCATACCATGCGCCTCTCTCACAACCATTGAACCTGTTCGGGTCTCTGGGTTTGGCGTAAGCAAAAGAAGCATCTATGAACGCCGCGTGCGGCAGGATCGAAATTCGTTGATTCCGGGGGTCTCGTCCATCTCAAGCCCCCATGTACGCGAGGGTGCCGCAGCCGATGCTGGCGACGAAACTCAGGAGCGCGAATGCCTCGACGAAGTCGCCGAGGAAGGTGCGTGCGCGCAGGCGTGATTATGCTATAGGCCGCATTAGCCATGGTGATAGCTCCATATCGCTCTGGTTAGGGCCGAGCAGAGGGTTCCAGCCTCTTGCTTGGCCCGACGTTTCTGATATTATAAACCGATGGCGAAGGTGTCAATATCAGAAACTAAATAGAATAAAGGTGGCCGACCTAGGGTCGGCGCGACGCCTGTCCTGGTCAGAGTTACGCCAGATTTGATAGAAGACCTCGATCTACATATCGCTGAACAGCCCGACCCGAAGCCGTCCCGCCCCGAGGCCATTCGGCGGCTGCTGGAAAAGGCGCTGAAGAAATGAAGCCGCGCCCGTCCGGTGCCCAGCTGGCAACCGCGCGTGAACTACTCGGGTGGTCTACATCTACCGTCGCCGGAAAGATTGGCCGCG
>JAQGJH010000125.1 GCA_028290705.1 Hyphomicrobiales bacterium | reverse complement strand
CATGGCCGAACCGCGCCGATCGACTCCAGCACTCCAGGGCGTGGCCGGCGCCCGGCTGCTGATCGTCGAAGCCCGTTTCTACGACGACATCGGCGAGATGCAATTGACCGGGGCGCGGGCCGCGGTCGCGGCTGCCGGCGCCACCTGCGAAGTTCTGTCGATGCCGGGAGCGCTCGAGATTCCGGCCGCCATGGCCATCGCGGTGGATCAGGCGGCGGCAGCCGGAAAGCCGTTCGACGGCGTGGTGGCGCTCGGATGCATCATCCGCGGGGAGACCTACCATTTCGAGATCGTGTCGAACGAGAGCGCGCGCGCTCTGATGGATCTGTCGGTGTCGCGCAAGCTGCCGCTGGGCAACGGCATCCTGACGGTCGAGAACGAAGCTCAGGCCATCGTCCGGGCCGATCCTCAGCAAGGCGACAAGGGCGGCGACGCCGTGCGGGCCGCGCTGGCACTCGTTTCGCTCGTGCGGGCGGGAGCGCGCTGATGGCCCGCGAACACAGGGCCGCGGCCCGTCTCGCCGCCACGCAGGCGCTTTACCAGATGGACGTCGCCGCCAAGGGCATCAACGAGATTCTGGCGGAGTTCGAGACCTTCTGGATCGGAGCCGAAGTCGAGGGCGATCAATACAAGCCGGCCGAGATCGAGTTCTTCCGCGACATCCTGAATGGCGTGCTGCAGGACCAGGTCGAGATCGACCAGATCGTCAACACCACGCTGGAGGCCGGCTGGCCTCTGGCGCGCGTCGAGGCCGTGATGCGCGCGGTGCTGCGCGCCGGCGCCTATGAGTTGAAGAAGCGCAAGGACATTCCCGCGCGGGTGGTCATCACGGAATATGTCGACGTCGCGTCCGCCTTCCTGGGCCGCGAAGAAACCGGCATGATCAATGCCGTGCTGGACAAGATCGCCCGCAGCCTGCGGACGACCGAGTTCGAAGCGCGGCCCTGAGCGGGCCGCATCAGGGCCCGGGAAAGGGATCGATGAGCGAGCCGAGCGAAGACGATCTCATCGGCCGATATTTCGCTCCGCTGGCGGGCGAGGGCGGTCTTGCGCTCCTGGACGACGCGGCCCTGCTGGCGCAAAAGCCCGGCTTCGATCTCGTGCTGACCTGCGACGCGCTGGTGGCCGGCGTTCATTTCTTTCCGGAAGATCCGCCCGAGGCCATCGCCGCCAAGTCGCTGCGCGTCAACCTATCGGATCTCGCCGCAAAAGGCGCTGAGCCGGCGGGTTTTCTCCTTGCATTGGCGCTGCCTCCGGGGCCGCGCGCGGATTGGCTCGCGGGCTTCGCACAGGGCTTGCGCCACGACATTGCAGCTTACGGTTTTCCGCTGCTCGGCGGCGATACGGTCTCAACGCCTGGACCCATGATGGTTTCGGTGACGGCGCTCGGCCACGTGCCCGCCGGCCGCATGGTTCCTCGAACGGGCGCGCGCGCCGGAGATGCGATCTACGTGTCGGGCACCGTCGGCGACGCCGCGCTCGGGCTGCAGTTTCGCCTCGGGGCGCTGCAGTCCGAAGGTGACGACGCGGTTTTGCTTGAGCGCTATCTGAGGCCGCAACCGCGCATGGCGCTCGCCTCGGCATTGCTCGCGCACGCTCATGCCGCCATGGACGTTTCCGACGGACTGGTGGGCGATCTTCGCAAGATGATGCGCGTCTCCGGCGTCGGCGCGCGGATCGAGGTGTTGCGCGTTCCATTGTCCGAAGCTGCGGGTCGCGTCATCGGACGCCATCCTTCGGCGCTGGGTCAGGCTCTGACCGGCGGGGACGATTACGAAATCCTCGCGACCGTCCCGGCTTTGCAGATGGTGGCGTTCGAGAGCGCCGCCACTGCGGCCGGCGTCGCGGTGACGTGCATCGGAACCGTGGTGGCGGGCGAAAGCGTCGAGTTCGTCGGCCATGGAGGGGTCGCGCTGGACCTTCCGCGGGGTTCGTATAGCCACTTCTAGTTATGATCGAGCTGCCCGCTGAGGGGCAAATCGCCTGATTTTTCAGGATGCGTGATGCCTATCCCGGCTTTACAAACGGCGTCGGCGGACAAACCATGTCGGCCCAAGAAATCACATGCCAAGCTTGAGGAGAGCCCATGAAACGCGACTTCGAAGATCATTGCTGGAAAGACATCGTCGATCCGGAAATCCTCGAGATCTACAAGGCTTACGAGCGCGAGATCTTCGTCGGGCCGAAACCGGCCGTGCTGGCGATCGATCTGTACAACAAGGCCTATCTCGGCGGGAACAAGCCCGTGCCGGAGGTCAATCGGCTGCATTCCGGATCGTGCGGCGAGAACGCCTGGAAGGCCATCGCGCCCACGCAGGCTCTGTTCAAGGCTGCGCGCGCCGCCGGCGTTCCGGTGATCTACTCGACGCGCCACGCCGACACCGCAGGGGTCAAGTCGACGAACCGGCGGATGAAGGAAGAGAGCGAGGATCAATACGGGATCTTTGACCAACTCGCTCCCGAGCCCGGCGAACTGGTGATCTACAAGGAGCGCGCCTCGGCGTTCTTCGGCACGCCGCTGATTGCGCATCTGCGCCGTCTCGGCGTCGAAAGCCTGATCATTTGCGGCGAGAGCACGTCCGGGTGCGTGCGTGCGTCGACGGTCGATGCCTATTCGTATGGCTTTCACAACGTGCTGGTCGAAGAGTGCACCTACGACCGCTCGATGCTGAGCCACAAGGTCAACTTGTTCGACCTGCATCACAAATATGCCGACGTGATGCACATCGAGGACGTTCTCGCACATCTCGAGAAGTCGCAACGCAAAGCGGCTTGAGCCGAGACGCACGCATGTGTTGCCGGTCACATGCGTGCTTCTGCTCTTCGTCGCACCGGCGGCCCGCAGCAGGATTCACCTGCTTTGTTGGCCCTCCATATAGATCGTGCTGATCTTCTCAACGGCGGCCCTCGGCGAGTGATATATCTTCTGGACGAATGCGAGCATCTCCTCACCAGACATGGGCGTGCTGCAATTCAGGGACGCTTTCTTGCATTCCGATAGGAATTCGCCGTCTTTGAACAGGCTGGTGAATGCTTTCCGCAAGACCGCGGTTTTCTCCGGATCGACTCCAGGAGGAAGAGTCATGGGGCGGCCCATGCCGAGACCAGCTTGAGCGATCTCCATGATGGCGCGCTGCTCCGGATCACTCAACAAGTCGAGCGCGTACGGAGCAGGAATCTCGGGGTTTCTTGCGCTTCCATAATGAACAAGCGGCCGGATCTTGCCCTCCGAGATCCAGTGGGGGAACTCTGACGCGAGGCTAGACCAAAACGGGGATGCGTTGCCGTCATTTTCGCCCCGCTCCATCGCCAGGAAGCTTTCCGTCTGCGACTTGTACCCAGGGATGATCTTGACTGTCATATCGAATAGCGCCGCGAGCACTCGGGCGAAGAAAGCCGGCGTAGACCCCGCGCCGCTTGCGGAGAGGACAAGCTCACGCGTTTTAGCATCTTCGAGCTTATGCACTGGCACAGTGTGCCAGACGATGAGTAGAGCCGTTTCCTGGCTCGGGGTTCCAAGCCAGTTGAACTTAGCGGCGTCGAATTGCGCTTGCTTATTGCCATAGAGGGGATCGAACGCCAACGTGTTGTTGACCATGCCGATGGTGAGCCCATCCTTAGGCGCGACATTGTAGAGCCAGTTGGTTGCGCGAAGCCCGCCAGCGCCAGCCATGTTCTGCACGACGATCGAGGGGTTGCCGGGCACAAAACGCGGCAGGTGTCTTGATATCATTCGGGCGAACGTGTCGTAGCTATTGCCGACATCTGACGAGACAACGAAATGAATCTGCTTCCCCCCGTAGAAGTCCGTCGCGTGAGCAGGTCGTGTACTTGGGAAGAGAGCAAGCAACGCGACAGCGGCTAGCATCGATCTATGCATTTAGTGCTCCTGGTCTGGCTTACGCATCGTTGTTAATGCCGAAGCGCTGTACTCAGAGACGATTACCCCACGGCAATTCAGCGCCAACAAGGGTGCAGAGAGAGCCTGTTCCGGCATGGCTAGAACGCCAGCTATCACTCGTATCTTACGTTTTTGGCGAAGTCGTAATCCTTCGCTATTGTTGCTGAGTAGAGCTGGGTGATTGTAGAGCCGTCGATTTGCCGGCCAAGAACCCGCGTCAGGAATGCGCGTTGGGTAGCCCAAGCGGCTTCCGCTTGCTCCCGCCTGT
>JAQGJH010000121.1 GCA_028290705.1 Hyphomicrobiales bacterium | reverse complement strand
GGCGGCCACGAGCGTCGCGCCGCCGGCGGCCGCCATGGCGAGCCAGAAGGACGGAATGCTCATCAGCACGAGCGCCGACGTATAGGCGCCGATGCCGAAATACATGGCCTGGCCGAGAGACAGCGCGCCTGAATAGCCGAGCAGCAGATCGACCGACAGCGCGAGGCCGGCGAAGATCAGGGCCTCGGTGGCGAGGCGGACGTAGAACGTATCGCCCGTCGCGGCACCGAAGGCCGCGAGCGCCAGCGACGAAACGACGAAGAGCGCGGCGAGCAGATGGCTCGCGCGCATCGAGAGCGTCAGGCGGTCAAGCATGCCCGAGTCTCCCGAAAATGCCTTGCGGCCTGAAGACCAGGAACGCCACCATGGTTCCGAAGACGATCGGATCGGTCCAGACCGGTGAGATGACGAGGCTCGCCAGCGCCTGCACCTGCGTCAGCAGCAGGCCGGCCACGACCGCGCCCCAGATGGAGCCCATGCCGCCGACGATCACGACCGTGAAGGCCAGCAGGATGAAATCGCGGCCCATGGTGGGGAACACCGAATAGACGGGGGCGAGCAGCACGCCCGCAAGTCCCGCGAGCCCGACGCCGAACGCGAACGTGCCGGCATAGACGAGCGAGACAGGCACACCGAGAGACGCCGCCATGTTGCGGTCGAAAGCCGCGGCGCGCACCATCGCGCCGAGCCGCGTGCGGTAGACGACCCAGGCGACCGCGCAGATGACGAGCGACCCGAAGAAAACCAGAAAGAGGCGGTAGTTCGGCAGGATGATGCCGAAGATTTCCGTCGCGCCCGTGATGGGAGTGGGCGGCCGGAACGTATTGGGGCCGTAGGCCGCTTTCAACAGATCCTCGACGATGAGGCCGAGCCCGAAGGTAACGAGAAGCGTGGTGACGTGCCGGTCGCCGCCGTCGAACACGCGGCGGATGAGCGTTCGCTCGATCAGCATGCCGAGCGGCAGCATGAGCAGCGGAACCAGCACGAGCAGGAACCAGAAGTTGATCTGCGCCGCGCCGAGCGCCAGCGCCGCATAGGCCCCGATGGCGTAGAACTCGCCGTGGCTCATGTTGATGACGTCGAGCAGGCCGAAAATGATCGTCAGGCCCAGCGCCACCAGAACGACGGCGACGCCGAGCGTCAGCCCGTTCAGGACCTGCGGGGCGAGCACGAATTGTAGGTAGTCGAGAGCATTCATCCAGGGTCTCCGGAACGTCTCGTCGCCGCCGCGGGAGGAGCCACGGCGGCGACGGCGTCGAGCGTCAGAAGCGCGTGCAGGTATCGGGCCCGATGGCCTGATCCGCCGGCACCTGGTCGACGATGTCGAACTTGCCCTTGGTGACGCGCACGACATACATCGGCTGCTGCGCCTGATGATCGCCTGCGCGAATGGTCTTGGCGCCCTGGGGCGTCTGCCAGGTCAGGCCGCGCAGCGCGTCCCGCACCTTGTCGGTCTCGGTCGAGCCGGCCTTTTCCACCGCCGCCTTGTAGGCGAAGAGGACGCCATAGCTGTCGGCGCCGTAGAGATCCGGGTCGGCCTTGTTGGCGGCCTTGAAGGCATCGACGAACTTCTTGTTCTCGGGGCTGTCGATCTGCGGCGAATAGCCGACGCCGGTGGCGAAGCCTTCCGCCGCCTGTCCCATGGCGCCGATGTTTTGCGACGTGACCGTGCCGGAGGCGCCCACGATGGTCAGGTTCGACAGCAGGCCGAAGTCCTGAAGCTGCGTGAACAGGCGCACCGTGTCGTTGCCGGCCACGGAGGTGTAGACGACCTGCGGACGCGCGGCGCGGATCTGGCCGAAATATTGCGTGTAGTCCTTCGAATCCAGCGGCGCGAAGACTTCGCCGGAGGATTGCGCGCCGGTCTTTTCAGCGCTGGCCTTGAAGGCCGCGACGGTCGAGCGTCCCATCTCGTAATCGGGTCCGAGATAAAAGACCTTCGACTTCGGCTTGGAACGGGCGAGCCAGGCGGCGAGCGCGACCGACTGCTGCTCCGCGCGCGCGTTGACGCGGAACATGTTGGGCGAGCATTTGTCCGTCGTGATCGAGTCGGCGAACGACACCGTGGTGGCGGCGAGCTTCTGGTTTCGCTCGGCGAGTTGCGCGACCGCGAGCGTCGAGCCTGAATTCACCGTGCCGGTGAGAAAGTCCACCTTCTCGACCTGGAAGAGCTTTTCGGCCTTCTGCACGGCGACAGACGGATTGGCTTCTTCATCCTCGAAGACGAGATCGACCTTGCGGTTGGCGATCCCGCCAGCGGCGTTGATCTCGCGGGCGGCGAGTTCGAGACCCCAGCGCACCTGCTGGCCGATGGGCGCGTAGGTTCCAGAGAGCGGCGTGACGACGCCGATTTTGATGTTGGCCTGCGCCTGTGCGGCGGAGACGAGAGCGGTTGCGGCGAGCAGGCCGGCGGCGACGGATGCAAATGCGGATGCGGTCTTCATGGTCGTTCCTCTCCAGATGCGTGGGGCGTGCCCTTGTTGTTCTTGTTGTTGGAGCAGCGGCGTTCGGCCTAGCTGCCCTTGAACTTCGGCTGGCGCTTCTCGTGGAAGGCCTCGACCCCTTCGCGAAAATCGTCGGACTGGCGCAGGCGGCTGTAGCAATGGCCCTCGAGTTCGATGGCGATGGACAGAGATGCGTCCTCGGTGTCGTTCAGGAGTTTCTTCGCCGTGCGCTGGGCCAGCGGCGAGAAGGCGCGCAGTTCGTCGACCAGCTTGTCGGTCACGGTTTCCAGGTCCGCATCGGCGACGCATTCGGTGGCTATGCCCCAGTCGTATGCCTGTTTCCCCGAAATGCGGCGCGAGCGCATGACGATGTCCTTGGTGCGCGTGATGCCGACAATTTTTTGCAGCCGCGCCGAGCCGCCGGAGCCGGGGATCTGCCCGAGCTTCTGTTCAGGCAAGGCGTAGCGGCAGGTTTCGGAGACGATCCGGAAATCGCAGGCGAGCGAGATCTCGAACCCGACTCCGAACGTGTAGCCGCGATTGGCGGCGATGACGGGCTTGGAGCAGCGCGCCGGCGCGGCGATGTTCCAGGCAAGCTTCGACACATGCTCAGGTGTGGCGTCGAGAAAGCCGCGGATGTAGCCGCCCGAGGAAAAGTGCTCGCCCGTGGCGCGCAGGACGATGACGCGCACACGATCATCTTCGTCGAGCGCCTCGAAGACTTTTCGCAATTGCTCGCGCTGGAGCATGGAGATCGTGTTCATGGGCTGGCGGTCGAGCACGATGTCGGCACGCTCGCGCGCGGCGTCGATTTCGAGGCGGAAGCCGTCCAGATCTTTCAGCAGCGTGACGTCGTTCATCGGTTCTCTCATTCTTTTGCGGGCTCAGGCGGCCCGGCTGGGTTCTTCCGGCTCGTATTCGCCGGCGACGAGCTGTCGGCGGAGCAGTTTGCCGACGGGGGATTTCGGGATCGTTTTGACGAATTCGAAGCGTCGCGGGCGCTTGAAATTGGCCAGTCCGGAGGTTCGGCAATGTGCGTCGAGTTCTTCGGCCGAGACGTCGCCCGCGCGCTGGATGAACGCCACCACGACCTTGCCCCAGCGTTCGTCCGGCAGCCCGACGACCGCGACTTCGAGCACGGCGGGGTGCCGGGACAGGCAGCTTTCGATTTCGACCGGCGAGACGTTCTCGCCACCCGTGATGATCATGTCGTCGACGCGGCCGGTAACGAAAAGGTCGCCGTCGCGATCGACGAAGCCGGTGTCGCCGGTGAAGTACCAGCCGTCCCGCAGCGACTTCTCGTTGGCGTCGGGCCGCCGCCAATAGCCTTCGAACGCCTCGTCGCTCGCCGCCAGCGCGATGATCTGGCCTTCCTCGCCGACGCCCGCCGGCCGCGTCACGTCGGTCGCACCGAGCGGGATGACGCGGATGTGCTGGTTGAGGCCGGCGCGGCCGGCCGAGCCGGGCTTGGCGGCGGCGTTCTGGTCGATCGTGAAGGTGTAGATTTCGGACGAGCCATAGTGGTTGACGAAGAGATCGGGGCGGAACGCGTCGGTCAGTTTCGTCAGCAGGCCGTCGGTCATCGACGCGCCCGCAAATCCGAGCTTGCGCACCGAGGACACGTCGCTCTGCGGAAACTGCGGATGATGGACCACGTCGTGATAGAGCGTCGGCACGAGATAGAGGTTGGTGATCTTCTCGGAGGCGATCAGGCCAAGCGCGCGCGCCGGATCGAAGCGGGGCAGGCATACGAAGGCGCCGCCGACCAGCGACATGGCGAGCAGCGAGCGCACGCCCATGGTGTGGTAGAGCGGCATGACGCCCAGCGTTCGCTCGCCGCGCGCGTAGAGATTTTGGCCGACATGCGCGAGAGCCGCAATCCGCTCCGCGCTGTGGCGGCGCGGCACGCCCTTTGGTTTCGCGGTGGTGCCGGACGTGTAGAGCATCAGCGACCAGGCGTCGGCCTTCACGCGCGGCGCGGCTTCGGGCGCAGCCGTCTGCAACATGGCTTCGAAACTCGCGTCGGCCTTCGCCACACTGCCCACCGTCAGCGTTCGGAGCGCGGCCACGCGGTTGCACTGCGCGACGGCTTCGGACGCGACATCCTCGAAAGCCAGCGCGCGGGCGTCCGCATCCTCCAGCAGAAACTCGATCTCGTCCGGCTTGGCGCGCCAGTTGACGGGCGTGACGATGATCCCGGCGAACTGGCAGGCCCAATGCAGGGTCGCGGCTTCCCAGCGGTTTTGCAGCATGGTGACGAGGTGGTCGCCGGGCCTCAGGCCGAGGTCGTCGAGCGCGGCGACGACCGACGAGATGCGTGTCATCCATTGCGCATAGGTGAGCCGAGTGTCGCCATCGACGACCGCGAGCGCATCCGGATCGCGCGCGACGCTGGCGAGAAAGCTCGTGCCCAGATCAAACATGCGCGGATGCCTTCCCCAGCACGAACGCGGCGGGGCCTGCAAACGTCGTCGAGGGGCCGGTCAATTCGGCTCGCACGTGCTTCACTCCCATGGCGCTCGTCTGGCGGCGCTTGGGGGGAGTGTGGCGCTGCAACGGGCGTGCGGGCGATATCCAGCGGTCTCGCGGCTTACCGAAAAGTCTCAAATTCACGCGTCAGGCACGCCCGCCCAGGCGTGCGACGGAGCGGAACTCGCTCGGCGAGACGCTGCAATGATCCCGGAAGAAGCGGGTGAAATGCGCCGGGGCTGCAAATCCCAGCCGGTCGCTGACGACGTTCAGCGGCTCATCCGATCCGATCAGCGAGCCGACCGCCAGTTCAACCTTCAACACGTTGAGGAAGACGTGCGGCGTCACGCCCGTCGAGCTTTCGAAGACGCGGAAGAAATGGGCGCGCGACATGCCCGCTTCGCGCGCGAGATCGTCGACGCCGATCTTCGCGGCCGGATCGGTGCGCATCATCGTCACGGCGCGGCGGATGCGCCAGTCGACGGCGCTGGTGCGGGAAAGTTCGCGGAGCGTCGCCCCAATGGTGCGCCACGGCGTGAAGCGCTCGATCACCGCCAGCATGAGTTCGGAGAGCAGGCGTTCCTGGTGGGTCTTCGCGCCCGGCTCGTGGACCATCTCGGCGGCGAGATCGAGCACGAGCTTGCGGATGTGGGCGGTCATCTCGCCGCCCGATTTTTCGAAGAATCCGGGTGCTCCGCTGGCGGCCCAATTGGGCCTGAAAGCGCGCAGCCATTCGGGTTCGATGTAGAGCGCCAGGATGATCGCGTTCTTGCGGCGCGGATCGTGGACGTAGGCGTGCGGCTCCCAGGCGTTGATGAAGACCGCGAGTTCGTCGGTCAGCGGCACGACGGTGTCGCCAACGAGGAACTGTGTGTCGTCGCCGTCGACCTTCAGCAGGACATGGCAATGCGGATGGGCATGGCGCACGAGGCTCCTGTCCATGTCCAGCAAGGCGACCCGGCCGAAAGCGCCGTGCGCGATCCGTAATGCGTCCGACATGTCCTGCCTGAAGCGGTTTCCCCCGGCCCGGACGTTAATGGACCCGACAGGGTCGGCGCAACGGGGCTTTGGCCAGACTTTTGGACGGGCCGAGGCCTAGCGGCGGAAAAAGGCCGGCACGCGCGCCAGGGCGTCGGCGCGCGCCGGCTCGTTGGTGCCGGAATGCGCCGCGTCGCCACCGTCGCCCGTGAAGGCCAGGCCGCGCTGCACCCGGACTGGAAGGCCGGGCGCATCGAAGTTGTGGTAGGCCCCCGGATAGGTGACGATCTCGGCCGCATCGCCGGCGCGCCGGGCGCGGTCGACCAGAGAGATGCAGGTCCCGGCCGGCGTCCAGTCGTCGGCGTCTCCCGCGAGAACGAGCAGCGGCACGCGCGTGCGCCAGTCGCCGCGCTGGTCGAGCAGCCGGCACCCCGGATAGAAGGCGACGGCGGCGGCGAAATCGACCTTGCGGCCCGCTCCGCGCGGCGCGTTCCGCGGCTGCACCGCGTAGATCACCGTGGAGCCGCCATTGGACCAGCCGAGAAGATTGATCCTTTTCGGATCGACGTCTGGCCTTTCCGCCAGATAGGCGAGGGCCGCCTTGACGTCGCCGATGCGCTCTCGGGAGGCGCGGATTTCGCGCTGCCGCACCCGGCATTGGGAACCGAGCCCCCGCGAGCCGAAACTGTCGGGAAAGAGCACCAGGAAGCCCTGCCGCGACAGGCGCTCGCCCCAATCGGCATGGCGCGCCGACAGTTCTCCTCTCGAACCGGCAAGGCCACCGCACCCGTGCAGCGCGACGATCGCCGGGTGGGGGCCGGGGCCGGACGGGCGAAGCATCAGGCCTTCGAGTCCGCCCCCGGGCGCGGGAATGCGCACCGTCTCGGGCGCCGCAAGCGCGGCAGGTCCGCCGAAGATCAGCAGAACCGCCGCGAGAGCCGCCCCGACCCGGGCGCGCATGTCAGTGGGCCTTGTGCCGCGCGTGGGACTCGACCTGAGCCATCCGGTCCACATAGGCGATGCCGATGGCCGACAGGATGAAGATGGCATGGATCACCGTCTGCCACATGATGCCGGACTCGGTGTAGGTCGAACGCTCGGAGCCGAGATTGCCGGCTTCGATGAAGGTGCGCAGGAGGTGGATCGAGGAGATGCCGATGATCGCCATGGCGAGCTTGACCTTGAGCACGCCGGCGTTGACGTGGCTGAGCCATTCCGGTTCGTCCGGGTGACCCTTGAGGTTGAGGCGCGACACGAACGTCTCGTAGCCGCCGACGATGACCATGACGAGAAGGTTGGAGATCATCACCACGTCGATCAACCCGAGAACCACGAGCATGATCTGCTGCTCGGAAAAGCTCGTCGCATGGCTGACGAGGTGCCAGAGCTCCTTGAGGAACAGGAGGACATAGACGCATTGCGCGGCAATCAGGCCGAGGTAGAGCGGCAGCTGCAGCCAGCGTGAGCCGAAGATCAGGACGGACAGGGGCGCGAGTTGCTTGCGCACCGCCGGGGGCAGGCTTTGAATCTCGGGAATATCGGGAGTGGACATCTGAATGATGAGCCTTCGTGAAGGGGACGCCGCTGCGATTCGGCGGATGGTCCGACCATAGCCTTTACCGCAGCGGGCCCACCACTGGCGCGGCAAAGCGGCGATCCTGCGGCAGAGGCGGGGAGGCCGCCGACACGGGAGGGTTACCTCGGGCAAGTTTGCCAAGCGGAGCCGGCTCGGATTTATTCCAGCTCATTCGGCCGCAGGGCCGCGGACGCTAGGAGGAGGGAATGATGCAGGATCGGGTTCGCCGCGCCATGTCGCCGACCGACGACGAGATTGCAGCCATGCCGCTCAGCGCCAATGCACGGATCGCCCGCGAGCTTCTGGGCGAGGCGTGCGGGAGCGTTCTCGACATCGGCTGCGGCGAGGGCAAGTTCACCCGGGCGCTGACGGCCTTCGTCGGGCAGGTGGCGGGGGTGGACGTCAAGGCGAACAAGATCGCCATGGCGCAGGAGGCCTGCAAGCGCGAGGGAGTCTCGGTCGATTTCAGGGTCGCGAGCGGGGAAGACCTGCCCTATGCGGACGGCGCCTTCGACGCCGTGGTGTTCTCGAACTCGTTGCACCACATGCCGGCCCCCGCGAAGGCGCTGCGGGAGGCGCTTCGCGTGTTGAAGCCCGGCGGGCTCCTGTACGTAATGGAGCCGGTGCCGGCCGGAAACTACTTCGAGGCGACGAAATTCGTGAACGACGAGACCATCGTGCGGACGGAGGCCTATGTCGATCTCTGCAAGATCGAGGGAGCCGAACCGGTTCGCGAGATCCTGTATCGGGCGGAACGCCTGTTCGATGCTTTCGAGGAATGGCGCTCCGACCAGATCGATCGCGATCCACGCCGGGAGGCCAAGTTCGACGCCGGCGCGGACGAGGTGCGGAAAACCTTCGAGAGCAGCGCCGTTCGGCGCGACGGAAAGCTGGTCTTCAACCAGGTTTTCCGCGTGAACCTTCTGCGGAAGCACTGATCGGGGCGGCTGCTATTGCCGCAGCAGATCGTCCAGGTCGAGGCGACGGGTGAACATGGCGAGTTCGCCGTCGGGCGTGCGGGGCCATTCCTCGGCGGGACGATCCCAATAGAGTTCGACGCCATTCTCATCCGGGTCGCGCAGATAGAGCGCTTCGCTGACGCCGTGGTCTGACGCTCCGTCGAGCGGGATGCCGGCCGTCATGACGCGGCGCAGCGCATCCGCCAGTGCGGCGCGGGTCGGGTAGAGGATCGCCGTATGAAACAGGCCCGTGGTTCCGCGCGGAGCTGGACGGCCGCCGAGGCTTTCCCAGGTGTTCAGCCCGATGTGGTGGTGATATCCGCCAGCCGAGATGAACGCGGCCTGCGCCCCGAGCCGCTGCGTGAGAGCGAACCCGAGAACGCCGCAGTAAAAGCCGAGCGCGCGCTCGAGGTCGGCGACCTTCAGATGGACGTGGCCGATGCGAACGGCCGGATCTAGCGGCGGGTTTGGTCTGGACGGCTGCATGCGACCTCTCACTTCGGTTTCATCTAGCATTCGCACAATGTTTTATTAATGTTGAAGCAATGTCTTGATCTTTCAAGGCAACCGCAAACAAAAGCTTCACTTATTTCTGCTCTACTAGCCTTCTGACAGGAGCAGTTTCCATGTTGAAGGCATTTGGCAGGGACACACGCGGCAGCGTCGCGATCATCTTCTCTGTGAGCATCGTGGCGATCATCTGCTGCGTTGGCGCCGCGGTCGACTACGCGCGCCTGAATACGATGAAGACCCAACTCAACGTCGCGACCGACGCCGCGGCCCTGGCGGGCGCCAGGCTGGCGATGACCGACATGGCAGCGGCCGAAGCCGCCGCTGAGGCTTCGCTGAAAAGCAATTTTCGCGACGCAATCACGATTTCCAACGTCAAAGTCTCGCTGATCAAGGGGTCGCCGGCGGATTCGTTCCGGGTAGATGCCACCGTCGCCGTGCCCATGACGATCTCCAAGGTGATGGGCTACCAGAACATGCCGGTGTCCTCTTTCGCCGAGGTCGTGGTGGGCAGCGACGTCGATCTGCAGATCGCGCTGGCCCTCGACACGACGGGCTCGATGAAGGGCGCCCGCCTCACGGCATTGAAGAGCGCCAGCAGCAACATGGTCAACCTGCTGTATGACCGCTTGCAGCGCTCCAATCAGGTCAAGATGTCGGTGGTGCCTTTCGCCCGCTACGTCAACGTGGGACTGGGCAATCGTAACCAGCCGTGGATGTCGGTGCCGGCCGATTATTCCGAAACCAAGGAAGCGTGCTCGACGACGCGCACGGTCATCCGAACCTATAATTGCCGTCCGGAGACGAGCACGACCTATAATGACGGCGTGCCAACCACGAAAACGTCGACGGTCTGCGACTATGAATACGGCCCGTCGGTGAAGACCTGCGGTCCCCGCACCACGAACTACAAATGGAACGGCTGCGCCGGGTCGCGGAATTCGCCGCTCGATACGATGGATTCGCAGTATACGACGAAGATTCCCGGCATTCTCAACGTGTCCTGCCCGGGAGAACTCGTTCCGCTGACGGCGTCCCGGCCGGCTGTCTTGAGCGCCATCAACAAGCTGGTGGCCTCGGACGAGACCTATATTCCCAGCGGGCTGATCTGGGGGTGGCGTACGCTGTCGCCGGGCGCGCCGTTCGACGAGCCGACCAACCCGAAAGTGACCACGACCCGTTACCTCATTCTGATGACCGACGGCGTGAACACGGTGTCGCCGTCCTATCCGTCGCACGGCGGCAAGAACCAGGCGGTGGCGGACAAGATCTCGGCGGATCTGTGCCGCAACATCAAGACGTCCGGAGTGGTGGTCTTCACTATCGCGTTCGAGGTGACGGATCTGGGCGTCAAGAAGCTGCTGCAGGACTGCGCTTCGCAAGCCAGCAACTTCTTCGATGCGACGGACGCGGCCCAGTTGACGGCGAGCTTCACGACGATCGCCGAGCAGATGGTGACGTTGCGCCTGACGAAGTGAGGCTCACCGCCCGGTCAACCGCAGGATTTCGGGGGTGAAAATTCCGAGTCTGCGGATGGTCTATTGCGCCTCGACGACGTAGCGGGCGATCTCCGGATCGATGAAGCGCGACGGATCCGCCGAGCCTGCAAGATCGCCTTCGTCGGCCATGGCCTTCACGAGCGTCGCGATGGCGTCTGGCGTCACGAGGCCCTTGGGCGAGAAGATCGTGATGCCTTGCAGGTAATCATAGGTCTTTTCGGCGTCGGCTTGCGCCAGCTTGGTTTCGGCGATGAGGATGTCGATCGCTTCCTGGCGGTTCTCGGGCTTGTAGAACCAGTCCACCGCACGCTGATAGGCTTTCAGGAATGCGACGGCCGTCGGCTTGTTCGCCTTCGCCCACGCAGTATTGGTGGAATAGCCGGTGAACGGCAGATCCTTGACGTAATCGCTCAACCTGCCCACCAGCGAAAAACCCGCAGCCTCGGCGCGGAAACTCACCGGCGGGAGCAGGATGGCGGCATCGGCCGCGCCGGCCTGCAGGGCCGCATAGCGGGCCGCCGTGGTGCCGGCGTAAACCAGATCGTACTCGCCCTTCTTCAGATTGTTGGGCCGCACCATGCGGTCGAAGTAAATGCGCGTGATGTCCTTTGCGCCGCCCACGATGACGATCTTGCCGCGCAGATCGTCGAAGCTCTTGATGCCGGGCTTGGCCCACAAGGTGTAGGGCGGCACCTGCGCGTGGACCCGCAGCAACGCGACCTTCGCGCCCTGGTCGATGGCGCGCATCGGATCGGTCAGCCCGCCGCTGGCGATGTGTCCGGATCCGGCGGCGATCTGCTGGACCGCCGAGGCGGTGGAACTTGCCGCGACCATGTCGAGCTTGATGCCGAGTTCGTCGAAGTAGCCCTTGCGCTTGGCGATGTAGATCGGCCACTCGTTGGCCGAGGCCTGACCGGTTCCGATCAGCGTGATGGTGGTGGCGGCGGAGGCCGGAGCGGGCGCGAAGGCGAACAGGCAGAGCGCCGCCGCAGTGGTCGCCGCAAGCATGCGCGTGGGCCGGACTTTCCAATTGATAAGGGACATCGGCTCGCTCCATATGAGATCAGATGGCTTGGCGTTCGGACGTCTAGCAAGTAGAAGGCCAAGTCTACGCCCACCGGCCGGGCCCGTCAGGTTTCGTCCTGACCGTCAGAGGGAGATTAGGGATGAACGAATTGCGTGTCACGGCTGGCGATTTCGTGTTTGAAGGTCGTTTCGAGGATGCTCTGGCGCCCGAGACCTGCGCGGCTTTCCGCAAGCGGCTGCCGTTTGAAAGCCAGGTGATTCACGTGCGCTGGAGCGGCGAGGGCGTGTGGATTCCGCTCGGCGACTTCCAGTTCGGCGTCGGCTACGAGAACGCCACGAGCTATCCTGCGCCGGGCCAGATCATCCTGTATCCGGGCGGCGTCAGCGAAACGGAGATCCTGCTGGGCTACGGCGCCGTGCAGTTCGCCAGCAAGGCCGGCCAGCTCGCCGGCAACCATTTCATCACGCTGACGACCGGCCTTGAGCAGCTTCCTGCGCTGGGCAAGAAGGTGCTGTGGCAGGGCGCGCAGAAGATCGTCTTCTC
>JAQGJH010000143.1 GCA_028290705.1 Hyphomicrobiales bacterium | reverse complement strand
CGGCCGGGCAGATCGGCGCGGTCGCCGCCCAATCCGCGTTCGACCAGCACGGCCGCGAGATCGGCCCCCAGCCGGGCCTCGCCCCGCCGCGCCGCGACCAGCACCATGCGGGCGAGGCGCGGCGGTAAGGCTAACGCCCGTAGCGCCCGGCCTTCGGGCGTGATCGCGCCGTCGGGTTCGAGCGCGCCGAGTTCGCCCAGCAGGAGGCGCGCCTCCTTGACGGCCGCGGCCGGCGGCGGGTCGAGCCAGGCCAGTTGATCGGGGTCGCGAACCCCCCAGGCGGCGAGATCGAGCAGCAGGCTCGAGAGATCCGCCGACAGGATTTCGGGCGTCGAGAACGGTTCCAGCGCGCCCGTGGCGGCTTCCTCCCACAGGCGGTAGCAGATGCCCGGCTCCGTGCGCCCGGCGCGTCCCCGCCTCTGGTCGGCGGCGGCGCGCGACACCCGCACGGTTTCCAGCCGGGTCAGCCCGAGATCGGGTTCGAAGCGGGGCACCCGCGCCAGCCCGCTGTCGACCACGACCCGCACGCCCTCGATGGTGAGAGAGGTCTCTGCCAGCGAGGTCGCCAGCACGATCTTGCGCCGGCCGGGCGCCGCCGGCAGCACGCCCCGGTCCTGCGCGGCGCGGTCCATGGCGCCGTAAAGCGGCGCGATCTCTGTCACACCGTCCTGGATGGCGGAGGCCAGCGCCTCGGCGACGCGGCGGATCTCGCCCTGTCCGGGCAGGAACGCCAGGATGGAGCCGCGCTCGGCCCGATGCGCCGAGAGGATCACCCGCACCATCTCGTCTTCGAGCCGCTTGCGGGGATCGCGCGAGACATGCCGCGTCTCGACCGGAAAGGCGCGGCCTTCGCTGACGATGACGGGCGCATCCTTCATCAGCCGCGCGACGCGTGCGCCATCCAGCGTCGCCGACATGACGAGGATGCGCAAATCCTCCCGCAATCCGGCCTGCGCCTCCAGCGCCAGCGCCAGGCCGAGGTCGGCGTCCAGCGAGCGCTCGTGGAACTCGTCGAACACCACGGCTGCGACGCCCTCGAGCGCCGGGTCGTCGAGGATCATGCGGGCGAAAACGCCTTCGGTCACGACCTCGATGCGGGTGGCCGATGAAATGCGCGATTGCAGACGCACCCTCAGGCCGACGCGCTGCCCGACCTTCTCGCCGAGCGTGGCGGCCATGCGCTCGGCCGCCGCACGGGCGGCGAGCCGGCGAGGTTCCAGCAGGATGATCTTGCCCTGGCGCACGAACGGCAGGTCGAGCATGACCAGAGGCACGCGCGTGGTCTTTCCCGCGCCCGGCGGAGCGACGAGCACGAGACGGGTGGAAGACGCCAGGCCGTCGCGCAACGCGTCGAGCACGTCGTCGATCGGCAAGGCGAGAGCGGGCTCTGCCATGGCGCGTCATCGCAAATATGCATGGCGCGTGCAAGGTATGGACGAGACTGGCGCGGGACGGGTCACCGAAGCCTCTTCTCGGCTGGCTTGGAACAGGGTATATCGCCGAGCCGGTCCACCCTGTTTCGGACTGTCGCAAGAGGATCGTCCTCGAAGGATCAGAGTATGGCGCAAGGTTCCCCTGGGGACGGCGGCACGCAGTCGGCGGACGGAGGTCATGGATCTCCCGACGCATCCGGACACGGCAAATCCAGCGCCTGGACCCTCACCCTGGGGTCGATCGGCGTCGTATACGGCGATATCGGCACGAGCCCGCTTTACGCCCTGCGCGAATCGCTGGCGCATACGCAATCGGTCGGCACGCTCGAGACCAACGTCATCGGCGTGATCTCGCTGCTGATCTGGGCGCTGTTTCTGATCGTCACGCTGAAATACGTGATCTTCATGTTGCGCGCCGACAACCGCGGCGAGGGCGGAACGCTGTCGCTCATGGCGCTGGCGCAGGGCGCGCTCGGCCGCCGGTCCATTCCCGTGCTGGTTCTCGGCATGATCGGCGCTTCGCTGTTTTCAGGCGATGCCATCATCACGCCCGCCATCTCGGTTCTGTCTGCGGTCGAGGGCCTGAAGCTCGTGACGCCGCTGTTCGAGCCTTACGTCCTGCCCATCACCTTCGTGATCCTGATCTCGCTGTTCATGGTGCAGAGCCGCGGCACCGGAAAGGTCGCGACCTTCTTCGGGCCGATCATGCTCGTCTGGTTCATCGCGCTCTCGGTTCTGGGCATCAGCCACATCGGCGACGATCCGCGCATCCTGAGCGCCTTCAATCCCGTGCACGGCGTCGGCTTCCTGTTCTCGCACGGCATGCTGAGTTTCGTGGTGCTGGGCAGCGTCTTCCTGGCGATCACGGGTGCGGAAGCGCTCTATGCCGACATGGGCCATTTCGGCCGCCGTCCCATCCAGGTCGCGTGGATCGGCTTCGTCCTGCCCGCATTGGTGCTGAACTATCTCGGCCAGGGCGCACTGATCCTCAACGACCCCAGCGCCATCAACAATCCCTTCTTTCTTCTGGCGCCCCAATGGGCGCTGTTGCCGCTGGTCATTCTCGCGACCGTCGCGACCGTCATCGCCAGCCAGGCGACGATCACGGGCGCGTTCTCGCTCGCCCGTCAGGCGATCCAGCTCGGCCTGCTGCCGCGCCTGGAGATCCAGCACACCTCCGACAAGCAGGAAGGCCAGATCTACATTCCGCGCGTCAACATGATCCTGTTGATCGGCGTGCTGCTGCTGGTCGCGACCTTCAAGTCGTCGAGTTCGCTCGCGTCCGCCTACGGCATTGCCGTCACGGCCTCGCTGGTGGTGGATTCCTGCCTGGCCTTCTTCGTCGTGTGGCGTCTCTGGAAATGGCCGCTCTGGGGCGCTTTCGCGGTCATGGGCGGGTTCCTCGTCATCGAGCTCGCGTTCTTCTCCGCCAATCTGGTGAAGATCGTCGAGGGCGGCTGGGTCCCGGTGCTGATCGGCGCCACCATGGTGCTGCTGATGTGGACGTGGATGCGCGGCTCGGGCCTCCTGCTGCGCAAGACGCATCGCGATTCCATCCCGATGCGCGACCTGATCCGCATGTTGCAGAAATCCAAGCCGACGCGCGTGCCCGGCACGGCGATCTTCCTCACCAGCGATCCCGAGGTCGCGCCCTCGGCGCTGATGCACAATCTCAAGCACAACAAGGTGCTTCACGAGCGGGTGCTGATCGTCTGCGTCCGCACCGAGGACACGCCGCGCGTCTCGGCCCAGAACCGTTACGAGATCGAGCAATTGTCCGAGGACTTCACCCGCGTGACGCTGCATTTCGGCTTCATGGAAAGTCCGCGCGTGCCGGTGGCGCTCGCCAATCTGCGCAAGGCCGGCCTGAAGTTCGACATCATGACGACGTCGTTCTTCCTCGGCCGCCGCACCATCAAGGCCTCGCCGACCTCGGGCATGCCGGGATGGCAGGACAGCCTGTTCATCGGCCTGTCGCGGCAATCCGCCAACGCCACGGACTTCTTCTCGATTCCGTCGGATCGCGTCGTCGAACTCGGCGCGCAAGTCACCGTCTAGCGCTCAAGTCACCGTCTAGCGCAACGGCGTCTTGACGCCGCCGGCCGGCTCAGGGCCGGCCGATGCTCACATAGCTGAAGCCGCGGCGCTTCATGTCTTCTGGCCGATAGATGTTGCGCAGGTCGACGACCACGGGCGACTTCAGGATATCCCGCACGCGGTCGAGATCGAGCGCTCGGAACTCGTCCCATTCGGTGACGATCACCAGCGCATCCGCATCGGCCGCGCAGGCATAGGCGTCGTCGGCGAATGTCACGTCCTTCATCAGTGGTCGCGCCTGCTTGGCGGCTTCCGGATCGAACGCATGCACGTTCGCGCCTGCGGCCTGCAGCGCCGATACGATGTCGAGAGAGGGCGCATCGCGCATGTCGTCGGTGTTGGGTTTGAACGCAAGGCCCAGCAGCGCGATCTTCTTGCCTGCCACGTCGCCCTGGCAGGCCGCCACGACGCGTTCCGCCATGCGCTTCTTGCGTGCGATGTTGACACGCTCGACCGTCTCGACGATCTCGACCGGCGAGCCGGCCTCCTGCGCGGTGCGCACCAGCGCCAGAGTGTCCTTGGGGAAGCAGGACCCGCCATAGCCCGGACCGGCATGCAGGAACTTCGAGCCGATGCGGTTGTCGAGGCCGATGCCGCGGGCGACGTCCTGCACGTTGGCCCCGACCTTTTCGCACAGGTCGGCCATTTCGTTGATGAAGGTGATCTTGGTCGCCAGAAAGGCGTTGGCGGCGTATTTCGTCAGTTCCGACGTGCGCCGTCCCGTGAACAGAATCGGCGACTGGTTGAGGTAGAGCGGCCGGTAGATCTCGCTCATTACCTCGCGGGCGCGATCGGTCTCGGCCCCCACGACGATGCGGTCCGGACGCTTGAAGTCCGAGATGGCCGCGCCTTCGCGCAGGAATTCCGGATTGGACACGACCGCGAATTCCAGGTCCGGCCGCGTCTCCCGCACGATGCGCTCGACCTCGTCGCCGGTGCCGACCGGCACGGTGGATTTGGTGACGATCACCGCGTAACCCGTCAGCGCCGCGGCGATCTCCTTCGAGGCCGCATAGACGTAGGACAGATCGGCATGGCCGTCGCCGCGCCGCGACGGCGTGCCGACCGCGATGAACACCGCATGGGCGCCCGCCACGGCTTCGGCCAGGTTGGTGGTGAAATTCAGCCGCTTCTGACGGACGTTGGAGGCCACCAGATCGTCGAGGCCCGGCTCGAAGATCGGAATTTCGCCGCGCTTCAGCGCATCGATGCGCGTCGGCTCCTTGTCCACGCAGGTGACGACATGGCCGAAGTCCGCCAGACAGGCGCCTGAAACCAGCCCCACGTAACCTGAACCGATGATGGCAATATGCATGGTGGAGTCCGCTTGGCTGAGGTCCGGCCGGGCCGGCAAATGACGTGAAACGCCCGGGGGATCGTGAGCCCCCGGGCGAAGCGAAAACCGTCCGGTCAGCCGCCGATGTTGAAGGCGGCCAGCGCCGCCATGTTGACGATGTCGCTGTCCTTCGCGCCGAGCGGCACGATCTGGACAGGCTTGTCGAGTCCAACGATCAACGGTCCGATCACGGTCGCGCCGCCGAGCTCCTGGAGCATTTTGGTGGAGATCGACGCCGAGTGAAAGGCTGGCATGATCAACACGTTCGCTGTGTCAGAAAGGCGGCAGAACGGGTAGGTCGCCATTAATTCCTTGTTGAGCGCCACATCGGCCGCCATCTCGCCGTCGTACTCGAAGTCGACGCGCTGCTGGTCGAGGATGCGGACGGCCTCCTGGACGCGCGCCGCGCGCTCGCCCTGCGGGTGCCCGAAGGTCGCGAAAGCCAGCATGGCGATCCGCGGCTCGTAACCGAGACGCCGCGCGACGCCCGCTGCCTCGATGGCGATCTGCGCCAGTTCCGGCGCGGTCGGCATTTCGGTGATGGCCGTGTCGGCGACGAGCACCGGCCGGCCGCGCGCCAGCACGAGCGAGACGCCGATCATGCGATGGCCGGGCTTCGGATCGATGACGCGGCGGACTTCCTCGAGTGCGATCGAGAAATTGCGCGTCACGCCCGTCACCATCGCGTCCGCATCGCCCAGCGCCACCATGGCGGCGGCGAAATGGTTGCGGTCCTGATTGATCAGGCGCTGGCAGTCCCGATACAGATAACCCCTGCGCTGCAGGCGTTCGTAGAGGAACTGCGCATAGACCGTGTTGCGGTGGGAGATGCGCGCATTGGCGATCTCGATGTTCTTGTCGGTCAGGTCGACGCCCGCAAAGGCGGCTGTCTCGGAGATGCGATCCTCGCGGCCGACCAGCACGGCGGTGCCGAGCCCCTGGTTCACGAAGGACACGGCGGCGCGCATCACCTGCTCTTCTTCGCCCTCGGCGAAGACGACGCGCTTCGGATAGCGGCGCACGCGTTCGATGATGCGCTGGAGCGCGCCCGCGACCGGATCGCGCCGCGCCGACAATTGCGCCGTGTAGGACTTCATGTCGACGATCGGCTTCTGCGCGACGCCCGTGTCCATCGCGGCCTTGGCGACCGCCACGGGAATGACGCTGATCAGGCGCGGATCGAACGGCACCGGGATGATGTATTCGCGGCCGAAGCGCGGACGCGCACCCTGGTAGGCGACCGCCACCTCGTCCGGCACGTCTTCCTGCGCGAGTTCCGCCAGCGCATTGGCGGCCGCGATCTTCATCTCCATGTTGATGGTCGTGGCGCGCACGTCGAGCGCGCCGCGGAAGATGTAGGGGAACCCAAGCACGTTGTTGACCTGGTTCGGATAGTCCGACCGGCCCGTGGCGATGATCACGTCGTCGCGCACCGCATGGGCTTCTTCCGGGGTGATTTCCGGATCCGGATTGGCCATGGCGAAAATGATCGGATCGGGCGCCATCGAGCGCACCATGTCGGGCGTCAGCGCGCCCTGCACGGAGAGGCCGAAGAAGATGTCGGCTCCCTGCATGGCGTCTTCCAGCGTGCGTTTCTCCGTCACGACGGCATGCGCAGACTTCCACTGGTTCATGCCCTCGGTGCGGCCCTGGTAGACCACGCCCTTGGTGTCGCAGAGCAGCACGTTCTCGGGCGCGAAGCCCATGGCCTTGATGAGATCGAGGCAGGCGATGCCGGCCGCGCCCGCACCGTTGCAGACGAGCTTGGTCTGCTTGATGTCGCGGCCCGTCAGCTTCATGGCGTTCAGCATGCCGGCCGCCGCGATGATCGCGGTGCCGTGCTGGTCGTCATGGAACACCGGAATGTCCATCAATTCGCGCAGCCGCTCCTCGATGATGAAGCACTCGGGCGCCTTGATGTCCTCGAGATTGATGCCGCCGAACGAGGGGCCGAGATAGCGCACGGCCGCCACCATGGCGTCCGGGTCCTCGGTGTCGATCTCGAGATCGATCGAGTCGATGTCGGCGAAGCGCTTGAAAAGAACGGACTTGCCTTCCATCACCGGCTTGGCCGCCAATGCGCCGAGATTGCCCAGGCCCAGGATCGCCGTGCCATTCGTGATGACCGCGACGAGGTTCCCCTTGACCGTGTAGTCGTAGGCGGTCGACGGATCGGCCGCGATCGCCTTCACGGGAACGGCCACGCCCGGCGAATAGGCGAGCGACAGATCGCGCTGCGTCGCCATGGGCTTGGTCGGCACGATCTCGAGCTTGCCCGGACGACCCTTGGAATGGAACTGCAGGGCTTCCTGATCGGTGATCGTCGGCCGCTTCGGCCGGGAGGGGCGCTTGGGGGTCTCGTCAGCCATGTCTGCTCGAAATTCCGTTCGTTCGAAGCCAATGGGCCGCGACCTTACCCGTCGGCGGCCCCGCTTCACAAGCGCGGATCGCGCCATCGCGGCTCCCTGCCTCCGATTTCCACGTGGCATCGTCATGACGATGGCGTGGACAAGTGGCGCTCAACCGTGGATGACGCCCGCCCCTGACGGTGCATCGACGTCCCGCATGCGCTAGGTTGCCGGCATGACGTCCACCACAGACCAGCGCATGCCCCCGCCGGACCGCGACGCCTCCGGCGCGGCCCGCATGACGCCCATGATGGCGCAATATACCGAGATCAAGGCGGCCAATCCCGACTGCCTCCTGTTCTACCGGATGGGCGACTTCTACGCAGTGTTCTTCGAGGACGCCGAGGTCGCGTCCCGGGCGCTCGGCATCGTGCTGACCAAGCGCGGCAAGCATCTGGGCGAGGACGTCGCCATGTGCGGCGTGCCGATCGATCGCTCGGACGATTATCTGCAGCGGCTCATCGGTCTCGGACATCGCGTCGCGGTCTGCGAGCAGATGGAAGACCCCGCCGAAGCGCGCAAGCGCGGCGCGAAATCCGTCGTGCGCCGCGACGTGGTGCGCCTGGTCACGCCCGGCACCATCACGGAAGAGCGCCTGCTCGAACCCGGCCGGGCCAATCTGCTGCTGGCTCTGGCGCGTGCGCGGCAATCCGACGAGAGCTTCGTCTACGGAATCGCCGTGCTGGACATTTCCACCGGCGCTTTCACCCTGACCGAAGCGCCCGAGGCGGGGCTCGCGGCTGAAATCGCCCGCTTCGAGCCCCGCGAGATCGTCGTGCCCGAAGCGCTGGCCGACGAGGAGGTGGTGCGCCGTCTCGCCGAGGACGCGCGCCTTCCGCTCGGCCCCGTGCCGCGCGAGACCGGGGAGCAGACCAGCGCGGAGCGCCGGATCCGCGATTATTACGGCATCGCCACGCTCGACGGGTTCGGGTCCTTCTCGCGCGCCGAGATCGCGGCCGCGGCCGTCGCCATCGCCTATGTCGAGCGCACCCAGATTGGCGTGCGCCCGCCGCTCGGCCACCCGGAGCGCCTGCGCCGCGGCGCGACGCTCGAGATCGACGCCGCGACGCGCGCCAATCTCGAACTCACCCGCACGCTGGCGGGCACGCGAGAAGGCTCGCTGCTCGCCGCCATCGACTGCACCGTGACGCCGGCGGGCGGCCGCCTCCTGGCCGAACGGCTCGCCGCGCCGCTGACCGACCGCGACGCCATTCTGCGCCGGCAGGATGCGCTCGCGTTCTTCCTCGAACGGCCGACGCTGCGGGCCGATCTCCGCCAAAGACTGCGAAGCGCGCCCGATCTCGCCCGCGCTTTGTCCCGGCTGGCGCTGCAACGCGGCGGCCCGCGCGATCTCGCCTGCCTGCGCGACGGACTGCAGGCCGCGCGCCAGGTGGCGGCGCTGCTTCGCGATGTCGATGACCTTCCGGCCGACCTGACGCTGGCGGTCGCGTGCCTCGCCGATCTGCCCTACGGCGTGGACGCGGGGCTGGCGGCGGCTCTGGCCGACGACCTGCCGCTCGTGCGCCGTGACGGTGGCTTCGTCCGCCCCGGCTACGAGGCGGCGCTCGATGAGGCGCGGGCGCTGCGCGACGAGAGCCGACGCGTGGTCGCGGCCATGCAGGCGGGCTATTGCGAGCGCGCCGAAACCAAACAGCTCAAGATCAAGCACAACAATTTCCTGGGCTTCTTCATCGAGGTGCCGCAGGTCCACGGCGAGCGCCTGCTGCGGCCGCCTTTCAACGAGACCTTCATCCACCGACAGACCATGGCGGATGCGATGCGCTTCTCGACGACCGAACTGGCCGAGATCGAATCGAAGATCGCCTCGGCGGCCGATCGGGCTCTGGCGCTCGAGCTTTCGATCTTCGACGATCTCTCCCAGATGGTCCTGGCCGCCACGGACGAGATCAAAAAAGCCTCGGGGGCCATCGCCGAGATCGATGTCGCGGCGGCGCTGGCGGAGGTCGCGGCGCTGCGCGACTGGGTCCGCCCGCACGTCGACGAGTCGCTCGCATTCCGGATCGTGGCCGGTCGCCATCCCGTCGTCGAGGCGGCGCTTCGGGCGCGCGGCCAGGGTTTCGTGGCCAACGATTGCGATCTCGCCGATGCCGCGGGCGGGGCCGGTCGGATCGCCGTCATCACCGGCCCCAACATGGCGGGTAAGTCGACATATCTGCGCCAGAACGCGCTGCTTGTGGTGCTCGCCCAGATGGGCGCCTATGTGCCGGCCCGCGAGGCCGCGATCGGCCTCGTCGACAGGCTGTTCTCGCGCGTCGGCGCCGCCGACGATCTGGCGCGCGGCCGTTCGACCTTCATGGTCGAGATGGTCGAGACCGCCGCCATCCTCAACCAGGCGACGGCGCGCTCGCTCGTCATCCTGGACGAAATCGGCCGTGGCACCGCGACGTTCGACGGCCTGTCCATCGCCTGGGCGACGGTCGAGCATCTGCACGACGGCAACCGCTCGCGCGCGCTCTTCGCCACCCATTTCCACGAGCTGACCCAATTGTCGCGAAAGCTCGCCCGCCTCACCAACCTGACCGTGCGGGTCACGGAGTGGAACGGCGACGTCATCTTCCTGCACGAGGTCGTGGCGGGCGCGGCCGACAGGTCCTACGGGATCCAGGTGGCCAAGCTCGCCGGGCTTCCCCCGCCGGTCGTCGCCCGGGCCAAGCGCCTGCTGGCCGAACTCGAGGCCGGCGAGCGGCAGGCTCCGGTGCAGCGCATGATCGACGATCTGCCCCTGTTCGCGGCCCTGAAGGCCCCCGAGCCTGCCCCCGCCAGGCCCGATGCCCTTCGGGCGCGTCTGCGAACGATCGATCCGGACGATCTCAGCCCCAAGGCGGCTCTCGAAGCCCTCTACGAGCTGAAGCGGCTGCTGGAGGATGGCCAGGCCGGCTAAATTGGACGCGTGAACTTAAAGCTTTGGCAAAGGCGCGCGTGCAGGGTGGAGGTTCGATCCGCCTGGAAGATCCTCATGCTTGGCAACGCCTTGAAGCTCGCCGTCCTGCTGTGCGTCGCCGCCGTCGCTGCAGTGGCGCTCCTGTCGCGGCACGTGCCCGACGCTCCAAGAGCTTCCAACGTCGCCCGCAGCGTGCAGGTCGCCCCGCAGCCGGCCACCCGGGCCTTCGGGTACGGACGCGTGGAACTGCGCCCGGACCGGGCCGGCCATTACACCGCCGACGTCGAGGTCGGTGGCCGCACGCTCTCGATGCTGGTCGACACAGGCGCGAGCGTCGTGGCGCTCCGCTACGAAGACGCCCGCAAGCTTGGCTTCACGCCGGCGGACGGCGACTACAAGGTCCAGATCTCGACCGCCAACGGAATCATCAAGGCGGCCGAACTGCAGCTTCCCGAGGTCCGGATCGGCACGATTCGGGCGACCGACGTCCGGGCCATGGTCTTGCCGCCGGGCGCGACCGAGAAAAGTCTGCTCGGCATGAGCTTCCTCAGAAAGCTCGGGGGTTTTGAAATCGCCTCGGGAAATCTGATCCTTAAGCCCTGACGCGCGTTGTCGGCCGAAGGTTCGGCTCATTAGCCATACCTCGTCACCCCGCCTCGCTTTTGACGCGCTCTCGACTATTGTTGCGGCGCAGGCGGGGACGTTCCCGCCGTCCCGACGCTCTCCTGTCCAATCCAGAGGCTTCTATGTTCCCCAAGCCGTCACCCTCGCTGGTCCCCAACACCTATGCGTACGAAACCCAGCCGATGGTGAAGCCCACGGGCTTCCGCGAATATGACGCGCGCTGGCTGTTCGAGAAGGAACTGAACCTGATGGGCGTGCAGGCGCTGGGCCTCGGCCTCGCGACCCTGCTGCACGAGATGGGCGTCAAGCCCGAGCTCGTCACCGGCCATGACTACCGGAGCTATTCGAGCGCCATCAAGCACGCCATGATCACCGGCCTGGTGGCGGGCGGCGTCAAGGTGCACGACATTGGCCTGGCGCTCTCGCCCATGGCCTATTTCGCCCAGTTCGAACTGGACGTGCCGGCGGTGGCGATGGTCACGGCCTCGCACAACGACAACGGCTGGACCGGCGTGAAGATGGGCGCGCAGCGTCCCGTCACCTTCGGACCGGTGGAGATGGGCCGCCTGAGCGAGATCGTGCTCGGGGCCAAATGGCGGACCGCCGAGGGCGGCTCGTATCATTACGTCGACAATTTCGGCGACCGCTATTTCAAGGACTTGACCGACCGCGCGCCGATCAAGCGCAAGCTGAAGGTCGTGGCCGCTTGCGGCAACGGAACCGCCGGCGCCTTCGCGCCACAGATCCTCGAAAAGCTGGGCTGCGAAGTCATCCCGCTCGACGTCGAGCTGGACTACACGTTCCCGCGCTACAACCCGAACCCCGAAGACATGGAAATGCTCCATGCGATCGCCCACAAGGTGCGGGAAGTCGGCGCGGACGTCGGCCTCGGCTTCGACGGCGACGGCGACCGCTGCGGCGTGGTCGACAACAACGGCGAGGAAATCTTCGCCGACAAGATCGGCGTCATGCTGGCCCGTGACCTCTCGAAGCTGCACCCGAATTCGACCTTCGTGGTCGACGTCAAGTCGACCGGCCTGTTTGCCACCGATCCGGTGCTGCAGTCGCTCGGCGCCAAGGCCGATTACTGGAAGACCGGCCATTCCTACATCAAGCGCCGCGTCAACGATCTCAACGCGCTCGCGGGCTTCGAAAAGTCCGGCCATTTCTTCTTCAACAAGCCGGTCGGCCGCGGCTATGACGACGGCGTGCTCACCGCCATCCACGTCATCGACATGCTCGACCGCAACCCCGACAAGTCAATGGCCGATCTCTACAAGGATCTGCCGAAGACCTGGGGCTCGCCCACCATGTCGCCCCATTGCGAGGACGAAGTGAAATACGGCGTCGTCGACAAGGTCATCGCCCGCTTCCAGGACATGCAGAAGCGCGGCGAGAAGGTCTCGGGCCAGCCGATCCGCGATCTCGTCACCGTCAATGGCGTGCGCGTCACGGCGGAAGACGGAACCTGGGGCCTCGTGCGTGCGTCCTCGAACAAGCCCGAACTCGTCGTCGTGGTGGAGAGCCCGGTGTCGGAAGCGCGCATGCGCGAGATGTTCAAGGCGGTCGACGGCGTGATGCGCGAGAACCCGGAAGTGGGCGCCTACAACCAGACGATCTGAACTTTGCTCCAGACGAAGAGAAAGCCGCGGCGCCAGGCGCCGCGGCTTTTTTCATGCCGTAAACGATGCTGCCAGCCTCAGTAGGCGGCGCATTTCGTGCCCGCCGTGCCCGTATAGGTGATCAGCGATTGTGCGCGCGGCCGCATGTAGAGCGTGCGGGACATCCGCACGTTGCTCTCGCTGGTGCTCCAGGCGAGCAATTGCCCGCCGAAGGCCGGCGTGTAGGTGTAGGAGACGTCCGCCACGATGACGCTGCCGGCGGCATAGAGTCCGACCGGCATCTTGTTGATGCCGTTCTGCGTCGCATCCGGCACGGGAGTCAGGATGGCGCACGGACGGGGCAGGGAGCCGTTGCGCAGCACCGACCATCTGGGCTTGGCGTCGTATCCGGTGGCGGGCGACGTCTTGGGGGCGAATTCGACGCTCGACACCGTCATCTTCAGGCTGGCGGTCGAGAACGGCGACATGATCGAACTCGCAGCCGCGAAAATGTCGTTCAGTTGCGTGTCCGTCAGATTGGTGCCGGCCGGCTGCTGCGCCACGAGATCCGACAGCGAACGCGCCACGATCGACAGTTTCCGGCTCGCCATCAGGCTCTGGACGATCTGGGTCGAGCCGAGATAGAGCAGCAGCATGAGCGGCAGGATGAGGGCGAACTCGACGGCCGCGACGCCGCGCAGATCGCCACGCCAGCGAGCCAGAAAAAGTCCTGCGGTCCGGGCCTGTCTGGAGTTTTTCGGCATGGCCCCGCTCAACAGCTAGGTGTCGAACCCGGGAAGGGTTCGTTGCGGAAGGCCGCGGTGCCGACCAGCATGTGCTTCATGCCGTTGTCGAACGAGACCTGTCCGGCGGTGCTGACCCCCGACACGGTGAGTAGCGGAAAGAACACCGGCATCGGATAGGCGGCGCGCACCACCACGATGCAGCCGCCGCCGCCGGGCGAATAGTTCATCGTCGGGTTCATGTAGAAATTGCGCGACATGTCGGTGGTCGCAAAGGCGCTGGCCTGGCGGACGTCGACCAGAACCTTGCTGCAGTCGATGTAATCCGGCAGCAGCCTTTTGCGCGGCGGCGTCGGATTGCAGATCATCTGGTCGCGAAATTGAGCGCTGTTGGCGATCGAGGTCGATTGGACCTGGCCTGTCATGATCGTGCGGGCGGCATCCGCGACCGCGCTCTCGAGTCCTTCGGTCGTGAAGAACACGAAGGCGGTTTCGAGGATCGCGAAGAGCAGTCCCAGGAACGGCACGGCCACGAAGGCGAATTCGACGGCCGTCGCGCCGTTGCGGTCAGACCCGAACCTCACGATCACGCGGCGCAATCCTGGGCGCGCGGTCTCGGTCCGGATGTTGATGTGCAACGCTTTCAACACGTGTCGGGCTCCGCGGCCCGGGGCAGGGCCGTGGAAACACCCTAGCTTCGACAAATTAGCCGAGCGTTAACAGCAACCTGCACATCCGGTGCTATGCCGCAGCCTAGCGTGTGGGCGACGAGAACGTGTTGCGCTGCTGGACCTGGCCGGCCGTGTCGGCCATGAATTTGGTCGTGTCGCCCAGGTTCACGGTCGGCTGACAGCGGGGATTGCAGGAATAGGATTCGCGCTCGAGCCCGCGCTGGACGATCAGGGCGTTTTCGGGCGCCACGACGCGTACGATCGACTCACCGATCGAATTCCCCTGCGCATCCAGCGCCAGCATGTTGGTTTCGCCAAATCCCTTGGCGGTGATGATCATCCGGCCGTTCTTCTTGAGCAGCGTGACGTCCGCCACTCCCGGGTTTCCGACGATCACCGTGCTGGTGCGCTCCGGCAACTGGATGATCTTGGCCTGGTCCAGCACCACCGTGATGGTCTCGGCGGCCGCCGCCTTGTCGAGGGACAGGAACGAGCCCAGCAACAGCGCCGCAGGTGGGAGAACGAGGTGGAGGAAGGAGCGGCTGAAAAGCGACATGCGGGCCTCGAACGGTACAAGCTGCCACCCAATTCAACGCAAAATGGTGAATGAAGACTGAAGCTCCACGAAGTATCATTGCCTGCCCGGACGCAAAAATCCCTGTGCCGCAGGGCTCGCGGCCGATTTCCCTAAAATGCGTGCTAATAAGCGTTAATGCTTGGCTAGAGCCGGGTTAACCCCTTTGAAACGCGTGCTGAACAATACTCTTCCTCACTCAAAGGGGCTCACGAGATGCAATCCGACGAGCCGCTGGAGTGTGGAGTAGGAGTTGAACATGAAGTCCATCGCGCGTTTCCTGAATGACGAGTCCGGCGCGACCGCCATCGAATACGGTCTCATCGCCGGCCTGATCGCCGTCGTGATCATCGGTTCGGTCTCGGCCGTCGGCACGAAGATCTCGGCCAAGTTCAATGCGGTCGCAACCAATCTGTCCTGATGCGGGCAAATGAACGGATTGCGAAGCGACCGTCGGTCGCCTCGTTGTCTGCCTCTCTGAAAACGGCCTCGGCTCCCACCGGGGCCGTCGTCTTGTAATGATCCCGGTAACCAAAGCTAAAGCCCCGCCCGGCTAGCGTTACGACCGATTCGGCCATGACCGAACAGCGGAGTCGCAGATGCTACAGGCAGCCGTTCTGATCCTTTTTCCTCTTCTGATGGCCTATGCGGCGTCGTCCGATCTGCTGACGATGACGATCTCCAATCGCATCTCGATCATCCTCGTGGTCGGATTCGTCGCCATCGCATTCGCCGCCGGTCTGTCGATGCAGGAGATCGGCTGGCACCTGGCCTGCGGTTTCCTCGTCCTGCTGATCACCTTCGCGATGTTCGCCTTCGGGTGGATCGGCGGGGGAGACGCCAAGCTCGCGGCCGCCACGTCGGTCTGGATGGGCTGGGGCCACGTCATGGAATACGGGCTCGTGGCCTCGCTGGCGGGTGCTGCCTTGACGCTCCTGCTGCTTCAGCTGCGTCGCTGGCCTCTGCCGGCGCGCATCGCCCGCGTGCCGTGGATCGAGCGGCTGCACGAGCCCAAGGGCGGCATTCCCTACGGCATCGCGCTCGCGATCGCCGGCCTCGTGCTCTACCCGGAATCTGTTCTCTTCCACCGCATCGTCATCGGCTGAGCGCTGGGAAAGAGTCGGTTAACCTTAATTTGACGTTTCCTTGGTCAGATGGGTCCCGAGCACGACCGGAGCATTTTCGAAAAAGAGTTGAGCATGAAAATTGCACGTCTAGCCGTACTGGGTGTTGCGCTTGTCGCCGGCGGAGCCGCCGCGATGATCGCCGGATCCTCGTCCAGTCCTCCGCCCGAGCCCGCTCCCGCACCCGTGGTCCGCATTGAAACCGACGACGTTCTGGTCGCCGGCGCGGACCTGCCGCTCGGCAAGATCATGTCGCCGGCCGACATGGTCTGGCAGTCCTGGCCCAAGACGGCCGTCGCCCCCACGATGATCCGCCGCGATGGCGCCGACGCGGTCGCCGAACTCACCGGCGCGTTCGTGCGCATGCCCTTCGCCCAGGGCGACCCGATCCGCCGCGAGAAGCTGATCAAGAGTGGATCGAGCAGCGGCTTCCTCTCGGCCATTCTGCCGCAAGGCTCGCGCGCCGTCGCGATCAACATCGATACGCAGGGCGGCACGACCGCCGGCGGGTTCATCCTTCCCAACGATCGCGTCGACATCATCAAGACGGCGCGAGACGAGGACAACAAGGCGGGCGACAGCTACGTCACCGAAACCGTGCTGAGCAACGTCCGGGTCCTGGCCATCGGCCAGAACATCCAGGAAAAGAACGGCGAACGCGTCGTCGTCGGCTCCAACGCCACTCTCGAGGTCGATCCGCGGCAAGCCGAGATTCTGGTTCTGGCGCAGCGTGTCGGCCAATTGTCGCTGACGCTGCGCAGCATGGCGGACGCCAATGGCGGAGCCCAGCCCGAAATCGCCGATTCTCCAGACCGCGGCCCGGCCATCGTGCGCTTCGGCATCTCGCAGGGCGGACGCTGATGAACCCGACATCCCTTCAGCACCGCCGTCCGACCAAGGCAGGAGCCAGACCCATGACCGAGCAGGCGCGCAGGGCAGCGGCCAGAGGCGCTTTGGCGATCGTCGCCGGGCTGTTCTCGCTGGCCGCGAACGCCGTCCCGGCGCTGGCGCAATCGGGCAGCCGCGCGCAGGCGTCGTTCGAGCGGGCAGCCGATGGCGGTCTCGCGCGGCGGCTCGCCATGGGCGTCGGCAAATCGGTGATCATCGACCTGCCGCGTGACGCCGCCGAAATCTTCGTCGGCAACCCCAAGGTCGCCAATGCAGTCGTGCGCTCGCCGCGCAAGCTCTACATCATCGGCATGGAAGGCGGACAGACGACCATCTTCGCGATGGATTCCGCAGGACGCCAGATCGCCACGATCGAAATCTCGATCGGCCGCGACATCCAGGAACTGGATCGCATTCTCAAGACCGCGATGCCCAGCTCGAACATCGTCCTGCGCACCGTCAACGACACCATCATCCTGACCGGCACGGTCGATTCCGCCGGGGAAGCCCAGCAGGCGCTCGACATCGCCTATGGCTTCGTCGGCCAATCGGCTGGCGGCGTCGGGGGCGGAGCGGCCGGCGCGTCGGGCAATCCCGCGGCTGCCGGCTCGAGCGGACGCGTCATCAACTCGCTGGTGATCCGCGGCAAGGATCAGGTGATGCTGAAAGTCACCATCGCGGAAGTGCAGCGCACGGTGATGAAGCAACTCGGCATCACCAGCGCGACGGTGGGGGGCGGCTGGGGCCGGTTCACTATGCAGAACCCCCTGACGCTCAATCTGCAGCAGCCCTCCGAAACCAACCTGACGATCCCCGGCACCAACGCCTCCGCGACCCTGCAGGCGTTCGAACGCTACGGCGTCGCGCGCGTGCTGGCCGAGCCGACCGTCACGGCGGTTTCGGGCGAGGGCGCCAAATTCACGGCAGGCGGCGAATTGCCGGTTCCGGGCAGCCAGAGCTGCTCGATCGATCCGGCGTCCGGCCGCCAGGCCTGCACGGTCGGCATTTCGTTCAAGCCCTACGGCATCTCGCTGAACTTCACCCCCGTGGTGCTGTCCGAAGGACGCATCCTGCTGCGCGTCGCGACCGAAGTGACCGAAGTCGACAACACGCAGTCGTTCTCCTTCTCGACCGTCAACGTCCCGGCCTTCCGCACGCGCAAGAACGAGACCACGGTCGAACTGCCCTCCGGCGCGTCCATCGCTTCCGCGGGCCTCATCCAGGTTCGGTCCAAGCAGGTCATCAACGGCCTTCCCGGACTGATGAACCTGCCGGTGCTCGGCACCTTGTTCCGCTCGCGCGACTATCAGCGCGAGGAGAGCGAGCTGATGATCATCGTCACGCCCTACATCGCCAAGCCGATGTCGCCGTCCGAAGTGGTCAAGCCGACCGACAATTTCGCCGACGCCACCGACCCTCAGTCCTGGCTGCTCGGCCGGGTCAACCGGCTCTACTCCACCAAGTCCAACCCGGAAGTGATCTCGAATTTCCGCGGCCGCGTGGGCTTCATCAATGACTGACCTGACGACCGTTCCTCGAGGGATTTGTCCCATGCCCATCGTACTGATTTCGAACCTGCCGGGCTGGACGGCGCAGCGTCGCCTGTCGCGCCTCGCGTCGCGCGCGCTGGCCCTTGCGGTCGTGGCCGCGCCGCTCGCGGCCTGCGGCGTCGATCGCGTCGTCACCGGCAGCGTCACGCCCGAGGATTATGGCCAGCGTCACCCGATCGAACTGCGGCAGGAAGCCCACAAGCTCGATCTCTTCGCCAGCGCCTCCGGCCTCGACAATCGCGCCGCGCCGCAGATCGCCGAATTCGCCGACGAATACCGTCGTCGCGGCGGCGGTCCGATCCGCGCGCTGATCCCCGTCGGCGCCGGACACACCGCTTCGAACGAGCGCGCGCTCGACGACCTGCGACGCATGCTCGTCGCCAACGGCATCCGCGGCTCGCTCACGGTCGGCACCTATCCGATCGCCGATCCGCGGCTCGCCTCGCCCATCCAGGTCAGCTTCGTGGGAATCAAGGCCAAGGTCGCGACGCGGTGCGGCGAATGGCCGTCCGATCTCGCCTCGGGATCGACCGTGAAGGGATGGGACAACCGTCCCTACTGGAACCACGGCTGCGCCTACCAGAACATGATCGCCAGCCAGGTGGCTGACCCGCGCGATCTCGCCGACAAGCGCGGCGAAGGCCCCAAGGACACCGACATGCGGACCCGCGCCATCGGCAACGTTCGCCGCGGCACGGATCCCGGCACCGTCTGGACGACGAAGAACTCGTCGATCGGCGCCGTCGGGAACTAGTCGACATTGCAGGAGAGTTCAAAGTGAACGACGTTTCGACACCGATCGCGCCGGTTCCGCGCATCTCGATCCAGGCCTTCTGCGAACAGTCGGACACGCATGGAATCCTGTCGAACGTGCTCGGCGATCGCCGCATGGCGAAGGCGCACATGAAGATCCACATGGGCGGCGCGGCCGCGGCCGTGGAGGCCTATCGCGACGCGCCGACCCCGAACCTGATCATCATCGAATCCTCGGGCGACAAGCAGCTGCTGATCGAGCAGCTCGATATGCTGGCCGAAATGTGCGACCCCGGCACCAAGGTCGTGGTCATCGGCCGGGTCAACGACATCCTGCTCTACCGCGAGCTGATCGCCCGCGGCGTCAGCGAATATCTCGTGCATCCGTTCACCGCGCCGATGTTCGTCCGCGCCGTGTCCGAACTTTACGGCACCGAGGCGAACAAGCTGGTCGGCCGCGTCATCGCGGTCACGGGCGCCAAGGGCGGCATCGGCGCCTCGACCATCGCGCATAATCTCGCCTGGACGCTGTCGCGCACGCTCGACCAGCCGGCCGTCATCGTCGACATGGATCTGCCGTTCGGCACCGCCGGTCTCGACTTCAATCAGGATCCCGCCCAGGGCATCGCCGATGCGGTCTTCGCCAACGATCGGCTCGACGCCAATTACATCGAGCGCCTGCTGTCGCGCTGCAGCGACAAGCTCAGCATCATGGCCGCGCCCGCGACGCTGGAGCGCCTCTACGACGTGGGTGAGGACGCCTACGACAATCTGATCGACCTGATGCGCGGCTCGGCCCCCATCGTGGTGCTCGACGTTCCCCATTGCTGGACCGGCTGGGCGCGCCGTTCGCTCATCGCGGCCGACGACGTCATTCTGGTTGCGGCGCCCGATCTCGCCAACCTGCGCAACGCCAAGAACATCCTCGACGCGCTGAAGCCCGCGCGCGCCAATGACTCGCGCCCGCGCGTCGTCATGAACGGCGTCGGCATGCTGAAGCGTCCGGAAATCTCGATTGCGGATTTCTCGCGCGCGATCGAATGCGATCCCGTGGCGGTGATCTCACACGACGCCAAGCTTTTCGGCACCGCCAGCAACAACGGCCAGATGATCGGCGAGATCGACGCCGCCAACAAGGTGACGGAGACGTTCGTCGACCTCGCCCGCGGCCTGACGGGGCGCACCGAACTGCGCAAGACGAAGAAAAGCATCCTGGAACCGCTGCTCGCGAAACTCGGACGCAAGACTGCATGACGATGATCCGTCTCGGATCGATCGTCACGACTGCTGATGGCAAGGGATAGAATTCATGTTCGGCAAGCGCTCTAGCTTCGGGTCTGGCGGAAGCCCCACGCATGCGGATGCGTCGGCGGCGGCCAAGTCGCAGCCCCGGACGTCCGCCATGCCGTCGACGCCCGTCCCCTCGGCGCGCATTGCGCCGCCGCCGCCCCCGCCGCCGCCCGAGCCCGCGCGTCGGCCCGACGAATATTACGTGACGAAGAGCATGATCTTCGGCGCGCTGATCGAGGCCATCGATCTGTCGCAGCTCTCCAAGCTCGACTCGGAGAGCGCCCGCGAGGAAATCCGCGACATCGTCAACGAGATCATCTCGCTGAAGAACGTCGTCATGTCGATTTCCGAGCAGGAAGACCTGCTCGACGACATCTGCAACGACGTGCTCGGCTTCGGTCCCCTGGAGCCGCTGCTGGCGCGCGACGACATCGCCGACATCATGGTCAATGGCGCATCCCGCACCTTCATCGAAGTCGGCGGCAAGATCCAGCTCACCAACATCCGCTTCCGCGACAATGCGCAGCTGATGAACATCTGCCAGCGCATCGTCAGCCAGGTCGGCCGTCGCGTCGACGAAGCCTCGCCGATCTGCGACGCGCGCCTGATCGACGGCTCTCGCGTCAACGTCATCGCCCCGCCGCTGGCCATCGACGGCCCGACGCTCACCATTCGTAAGTTCAAGAAGGACAAGCTGACGCTCGACCAGCTGGTCAAGTTTGGCGCCATTTCGCCCGAAGGCGGCGAGATCCTCAAGATCATCGGCCGCGTCCGCTGCAACGTCGTCATCTCGGGCGGCACGGGCTCGGGCAAGACGACGCTGCTGAACTGCCTGACCAACTACATCGATGCCGACGAGCGCATCATCACCTGCGAGGACGCGGCCGAACTGCAGCTCCAGCAGCCCCATGTGGTCCGCCTCGAAACTCGCCCCCCGAGCCTCGAGGGCACGGGCGCGATCAGCATGCGCGATCTCGTCAAGAACTGCCTGCGTATGCGTCCCGAGCGCATCATCGTCGGCGAAGTCCGCGGACCCGAGGCCTTCGATCTTCTGCAGGCGATGAACACCGGCCATGACGGCTCGATGGGCACGCTCCACGCCAACTCGCCCCGCGAAGCCCTCAGCCGTATCGAATCCATGATCACCATGGGGGGCTTCTCGCTTCCCGCGCGCACCATCCGCGAGATGATGGTCTCGTCCATCGACGTCATCGTCCAGGCGGCGCGTCTGCGCGACGGCTCCCGCCGCATCACCCACATCACCGAAGTGCTCGGCCTGGAAGGCGACGTGATCACCACCCAAGATCTCTTCGTCTACGACATCGTCGGCGAAGACCCGCAGGGCAAGCTGATCGGCCGGCATCGCTCGACCGGCGTCGGCCGCCCGCGCTTCTGGGAGCGTGCACGCTACTACAACGAAGAGCAGAGGCTCGCGGCGGCGCTCGACGCCTCGGAACTCGTCGATCGCGCGGCGCGCTGATCATGAAGTCAGTGGAGTCATCCAGATGAACACCATGATGGTCGTCCTGCTCTCGATGCTTGCAGCCGGCGCGGTGTTCTATGCGCTGGTCTATCCCTATCTCAGCGGCGAGGCCACGGCCGAAAAACGCAAGGCCGCGCTGCTTCAGAGCAGTCCGCAGCGCAATGCCGGCGCGCGCACCAACGACATCGCGCAGCGCCGCAAGCAGGTCGCCGAAAGCCTCAAGGAGATCGAACAGAAGGGCAAGACCAAGAAGGTCTCGCTTGAGCAGCGGCTTCTTCAGGCCGGCCTGACCATGACCAAGAGCCAGTTCCTGATCTGGTCGGCGGTCGGCGGCTTCGGCCTGAGTCTGTTCCTGCTCTTCGTGACGGGCGAATTCCTGCTGGCGGGACTTGGGCTGTTCGTCGGCGGTCTGGGGCTGCCGCGCTGGATCTTGTCTCATCTCAAGCGGCGCCGGCTGAAGAAATTTTCGCTCGAATTTCCCAATGCGCTCGACGTGATCATTCGCGGCGTCAAGGCCGGCTTGCCGCTCGGCGATTGCCTGCGGATCGTCGCGGCGGAAGCGGTCGAGCCCGTCAAGTCTGAGTTCGTCCAGATCGTCGAAGCCCAGACCATGGGCCTCACCATCAGCGAGGCCATCGAGCGAATCGCCGATCGCGTGCCCGTCGCCGAAGCGCGCTTCTTCTCCATCGTGATTTCCATCCAGCAGAAGGCCGGCGGCAATCTGTCGGAAGCGCTCGGCAATCTGTCGCGCGTGCTGCGCGACCGCAAGAAGATGGCGGCCAAGATCCAGGCCATGTCTTCGGAGGCGAAGGCCTCGGCCAGCATCATCGCGGCGCTGCCGTTCGTGGTCGCCATGATGGTGTATTTCACCAGCCCGAGATACATCGAGCTTCTCTGGCTGACATCGACCGGCCGCGTCGTTCTGTTCTGCAGCGCCGTCTGGATGATCATCGGGGTCTCGGTGATGAAGAAGATGATCTCGTTCGATTTCTAGGACCAGGCGATATGTGGGATCTCATCTCGGACAAAATCAACGATCCGCAATTCCTGGTGAGTGCGTTCGCGGCCATTGCGGCGGTCGCCACCGTGCTGACGCTTGCCATGCCGTTGATCGAGAAGGATGCTCTCTCGGGCCGCATGAAGGCGGTCTCGACCGAGCGCGACCGCATTCGTGTGCGTGAGCGCGAGCGGCTGGCCAAGTCGGGAAAGGTCGGCCTGCGCCAGGACGAAAAGCCCTTCATGAAGTCCATCGTCGAACAGTTCAAGCTGTCCGACTGGCTCGGCACCGAGGGCGCAAAGGCGCAGCTCGCCTCGGCGGGTTTTCGTGGCGCCGCCGCCGAGACCGCCTTCGTGTTTTTCCGCGGCGTCATCCCGATCGCATTCTTCCTGCTCGGCGCCTTCTACCTCTTCGTGCTGAACGATCTCGGCTACTCGGTGATGATGCGCATCGCGGCCGTGATCTTCCTTCTGTATCTCGGCATCAAGGCGCCGGAAATCTTCCTCAAGAACATCGCCCAGAAGCGTCAGTTCTCGATGCGCCGCGCGTTTCCGGATTCGCTCGATCTCATGCTGATCTGCGTGGAATCGGGCATGTCCATCGAACATGCCTTCCGCAAGGTCGCGGATGAAATCGGCGTGCAGTCCATTCCGCTTGCCGAAGAACTCACGCTCACCACGGCTGAACTCTCCTTCCTGCCGGATCGCCGCCAGGCCTATGAGAATCTCGGCAAGCGCACCGGGGTGGACGCCATCCGGCAGGTCGTCACCGTGCTCAACCAGGCCGAAAAATACGGCACGCCGCTCGGCACGGCGCTGCGCGTCGTCTCGCAGGAAAGCCGCGACACCCGCATGGCCGAGGCCGAGAAGAAGGCCGCGTCGCTTCCTCCGAAACTCACCGTGCCGATGATCCTGTTCTTTCTTCCCGTGCTCTTCGCCGTCATCCTGACGCCCGCCATCATCCAGATCACCGGAACGTTCGGCGGGCCGTGAGCCGTCAGGGCATGGAGACGCCGTCGGGGCAGGGCCGAACAAGCAATACAGGGTGCATGAAAAAAGCCTCCCGGGGGTCCGGGAGGCTTCGTTTTTTTGGACTCGATGGAGACGCGCGGGTCAGCGGCTGCTGCGCGCCTGCTTGCCGTCGAGCTTGCGGATATCGCGCCACGTGTCCGATTGGGCGATCATCAGGCGGATCGCCCCGACATTGGCGGCGGCCTGCGCGGCGTCCAGATCCTGACGCGAGACGGTTTCGGCTTCGGTGAACTTGCCCTGAAGGGCCAGCACCAGCGCATAGTTCTGGCGCACCCGCATGTCCGCGCCCGGCAGCGCGGCCGCGCGAGAAAGCGTGGCGTCCGCGTTGCGCAGGTCTTTCGACAGAGCAAACGACAGGCCGAGATTGGACAGAACCGTGGGTTCTTCCGGATTGATCTTCAGCGCCGCCCGGTAAAAATCCTGCGCGCCCGCGTGATTGCCCATCTGGTCGGCGACCGAACCCTGGGCCGACAGGATCGACCAATTGGGGCGCTCGGGCGTATGCGCGCGGGACAGCACCTCGGCGGCCTCGCGCAGGCGCTGCGAATCCGCCAGCGCCTTTCCGTAGGCGCCCAGCACTTCCATGTCGTTGGGATGCTTGGCGGCCGCGCGCTGCAGCACCGCCGTCGCCTGGCTGTACTGGGTCATGCGGCGCAGCGCGGCCGCGTAGTTCATCGCCGCCGTCTTGTCCGATGGATCCTTGTCGTAGCGCTGGCCCCAGCTTTCCGCATAGGCACGCATGCTTCCCGGATCGGATCCCATGGTCGACGGCTTGGCGGAAGCTCCCGGAAGCCGAACCGAACCCGTCACGTCATTCATGCTCTTGCATCCGCCCAGCGCGAATGAGACAGACAGGACCAGGCAGACCCCCGCCATCCGGACAGGGCCGGGGCCGACTCGCGGAATGAACATGCGCAACCGTCACCGAGACTGAGAAAAACTGCAGAAACCGTAAAAGATTAACCCTAAGCAAGGGTTAACCCGCCAAGGCTTTGCGACGCGAAGGATGTGACCCGATGCACCTGCTGGTTCCCCACTCGGCCGATGCGGCCATCCCGATCTTCTTCGTCGAAGGCCCGGCCTGGTGGGACGGCGGCCTGCCGGTCCAGGCTGCCGCCCTGGCCTTTGCACGCGCGAGCGGCTTCGAGGGCAAGTCGGGTCAGCACTGCCTACTCCCCGGACAGGACGGCGCCCTCGCGGGCGTGCTCTTCGGCGTGCCGGGAGCCGAGGCGCGCCATCCCGATCCATTCCTCGCCGGACGATTGTCCACACTGCTGCCGCCCGGCCTGTACAGGTTCGGTTCGCAACTCCCCGGCGGCCCCCGGGCGACTGAACTCGCGGCCTTGTCCTGGTGCCTGTCGGCCTATCGCTTCGAGCGCTACAAGAAAAACAGGGCCGAACTGCCGCGCCTGCAATGCCCCGAAGGCGTAGATCCCGCGCGCGTCCGGCGCATGGCCGAAGGCGTCAGCCTGGCGCGCGATCTCGTCAACACGCCTGCCAACGACATGGGGCCGGATGCGCTGGAAAGCGCGGTGCGCGACCTCGCCGAGCGCCACGGCGTCAAGGCCACGACGATCGCCGGAGACGACCTGCTTCGCCAGAACTTCCCGTTGATCCACGCCGTCGGCCGTGCGGCCGACCAGCCGCCGCGCCTCGTCGAGTTCGCCTGGGGCGATGCGGGCGCGCCAAAAGTCACGCTCGTCGGCAAGGGCGTGTGCTTCGACACCGGCGGCCTCGACATCAAGCCGTCCAGCGCCATGCTGCTCATGAAGAAGGACATGGCGGGCGCGGCCACGGCGCTGGCGCTGGCCCATATGATCATGGATGCCAATCTCCCGGTCCGCCTGCGGGTGCTCGTGCCGATCGTCGAGAACGCCATTGCGGGCAATGCTTTCCGGCCCGGCGACATCTATCCGAGCCGCAAGGGACTCAACGTCGAGATCGGCAACACGGACGCGGAAGGGCGCTTGATCCTGGCCGACGCGCTGACGCTCGCCGCCGAGGAAAAGCCCGAGCTGATGTTCGATTTCGCGACCCTCACGGGCGCGGCGCGCGTGGCGCTCGGCCCCGACCTGCCACCCTTCTACACGGACGACGACTCCTTGGCGGTCGAGATCGCGACGGCTGGTTCGCGTGTGAACGATCCCGTCTGGCGCATGCCTCTCTGGCAGCCCTACGACGCGCTGCTGGATGGAAAGATTTCGCAGATCAACAATGTTTCCAACGGTCCCTTCGCGGGTTCCATCACCGCCGCGCTGTTTCTCCGCCGCTTCGTCGAAGGCGCGACATCATGGGTGCATTTCGATATTTACGGCTGGTCGCCGAAGACGAAGCCCGGATCGCCCGAAGGGGGCGAAACGCAGACCGCGCGGCTTCTCTACGATCTGCTGGAGACACGCTACGAAAGATAAGCTTGAAAGACAGGCCTCGACGCGCAAAATGGTCGTTTGAACCATTGGGGCGTCGATGGCGGTCGAGTTGAAGCCAGTGCAGGGCTTGAATCTGCTCCACGAGATCGCGCTGGCAATGGTGCGTGAAACGCGGCCCGAAGGGATGGCGGATTTCACCCATAGGCAACTCGCCATCCTGCTGACGGTCTATCTCGAACATCCGCCCCACACGGTGCGCGGTCTCGCGCAAAAGCTCGGCGTCACCAAGCCGGTCATCACGCGCGCGCTCGACGCCATGGGCAAGCAGGCGATCGTCGCCCGCCGCCGCGACGAAGCGGACAAGCGCAACGTCATCATCCAGCGCACCGTCAAGGGCGCGCTCTATGTCGAAAAGCTCGGCGACATGGTGGTTCGCAAGGCCGGCGAACTCACACTGCGGGACGCCGCTCAGTGATCATGGCGGACAGGCGGCGCACGCCCGCACGGCCCGATCTCGCGGCTGCCGATCTGAAAGGGCAGGTCGAGGCGGCCGAGTTCGTCGAAGGCCGTCGCATGCGCGTGGTCGAGGAAGCCGTCGCCCTGCGCGCACGGCCGGGCGAGGATTGCAGCCTCGACACCCAGGTTCTCTTCGGCGAATGCGTGACCGTCTACGAAATCCACGAAGGCTGGGCCTGGATTCAATTGGCGGACGACGGATATGTCGGCTACATGCCCGCGGTCGCGCTCGACGAGCGCCTGGCGGATGCAACGCATCGCGTCGGCGTGCCGCGCACCTTCCTGTATCCAGTCGCCAACATGAAGGCTCCCGCCGGCATGGGGCTGCCGTTCGGCGCGGCCGTGCAGGTGCGGACGATCACGGGCGACTTCGCCGAACTCGCCGAAGGCGGCTGCGTCTGGGCCGGTCATCTGCGGCCAATCTCGGATGTGATGCCCGATGCCGTCGCCTGCGCCGAACTCTTCCTGCGCGCACCCTATCTGTGGGGCGGCAAGACGTTCCTCGGGCTCGATTGTTCGGGCCTCGTGCAGATCGCCTTGCGCTCGACGGGCATCGCCGCGCCGCGCGATACCGACATGCAGCAGGCCGAACTCGGCGCGGAACTCGCCGCCGATGCGCCATTGCGTCGCGGCGATCTGATCTTCTGGAAAGGCCATGTCGGGCTGATGCAGGATTCCGCCACCCTGCTGCACGCCAACGGCCATCATATGCAGGTCGTGTCCGAACCCTTCGAAGAGGCCTGCCGCCGCATCGCGCACAAAAGCTTCGGCGCCGTCACGTCGCGGCGACGCCTCTAGGCGCTCACGCGACGCAAAACCAGCGGAGTTTCGCGCGGCGGATGCTCTCCGATCGTCATGGCGGCCATGACGGCGCGACTCGCCTGCGCGAAACCCTGCTCGTCGCGCGCATGAACGAAGGCCAGCGGTTCGCCGGACTGCATGGCCTGGCCGAGCGACGCAATGCCCGTCAGGCCCACGGATGGATCGACGGGATCCTGCGCGCGCACGCGGCCGCCGCCGAGCGCCACCACCGCGAGACCGAGCGCGCGCGTGTCGATCGCGGCCACGAAACCACCGTGCGCCGCCGGCACGGGACGGATCAGTGGCGCGGCCGCCAGATAGGCGTCCGGCCGCTGCATCAGATCGGCCGGCCCGCCGAGCGCCCCCACCATGCGGGCGAAACGCTCTGCCGCCGCGCCGCTGTCGAGCGCCCGGGCGAGCATTCGCCGCGCCTCCGCGACATCGCGGGCCACTTTTCCGAGAAGCAGCATTTCAGCCCCGAGCGCCAGCACGATCTCGTGCAGGCGCGGTTCGCGCCGCGCGCCCGTGAGATGCGCAATGGCATGCGCGGTCTCCACCGCATTGCCGGCGGCGCTCGCCAGAGGTTGATCCATGGCGGTGACGAGCGCGACGGTCGGCAGGCCTGCCTGCGTCGCGACATCCACGATGGATCGCGCCAGATCCTGCGCGCCCGCGTCGGTCGGCATAAAGGCGCCCGAGCCGGTCTTCACGTCCATCGCCAGTCCGCCCAGTCCGGCCGCGAGCTTCTTCGACAGGATCGACGCGGTGATCAGCGGGATGGACTCGACCGTCGCGGTCACGTCGCGGATCGCATAGAGCCTGCGATCCGCCGGCGCGAGTTCGCCCGTCTGGCCAATGATGGCGCAGCCGACGCTCGCGACGACGCGCTCGAACGTCGCGCGATCGGGCGTCGCGCCATATCCCGGGATGGCCTCGAGCTTGTCGAGCGTGCCGCCCGTGTGGCCGAGGCCGCGCCCCGAAATCATCGGCACGAAACCGCCGCAAGCCGCCACGGCGGGCGCCAGCACGAGGCTCACATTGTCGCCGACGCCGCCCGTGGAATGCTTGTCGAGAACAGGCCCGTCGAACGCGCCGCGCCAGTCCAGCACCGTCCCGGAGGCCATCATGGCGCGCGTCAGGGCGGCGCATTCGCGCGCGCTCATGCCGCGAAAGAACACCGCCATGGCGAAGGCCGCCGCCTGGCCCTCGGTGATCGCCCCGCTGGTCAATTGCGCGACGAACGTCTCGATCTCGCCGGTCTCGAGTTCATGGCCATCGCGCTTCCGGCGGATGATTTCCTGCGGCAGTCTCATGCCGGGATCACGCCATCGCCAAGCGCCGCGACGAGCGGGTCGAGCAGGCTGCTCGCGCCGAAACGGAAGGTCCGGGGCGAGACCCAGCCCGGCCCCATGATCTCGTCGGCGAGCGACAGATAGAGCGCCGCATCGTCGATCGTGCGCAATCCGCCGGACGCCTTGAAGCCGACGGGCCGTCCGCTGTCGCGGATGCACGTCAGCATCGCGCGCGCCGCCTCGGGCGTCGCCGACACGGCGGTCTTGCCCGTCGACGTCTTGATGAAATGCGCTCCGCCCTCGATCGCCAGCCGGCTCGCGTCCGCAATGTGGCCGGGATCGCGCAATTCGCCGGTTTCGAGGATGACCTTGAGCAGGCTGTCGGCCGGCAGGCACTCCGTCACGGCCTCGATCATGCCGCGGGCGACGTCGCGGCGCCCCTCCAGAAAGGCCCGCCAGGGCAGAACCAGATCGATCTCGTCGGCGCCGTCTCCCAGCGCTTCCTGCGTGTCCGTCACCACGCGTTCGACGTCCTCTCCGCCCTCGGGAAAATTCACCACCGTGGCGAGCTTGACCGGACTGCCGGCGAGCAGCGCATGAGTCTGGCCGACGTATTGCGGCCAGATGCACAGGGCGGCTGGGCGCAGGGGCAGCGCAAGCGCGCGGCGCGCGAGCGCCTCGGCGGCCTCCGGGCTGCAGGTGTCCGAAAGATCCGTGAGATCGATCAGCGGGATCGCCCTGCGGGCCAGGGCCCGCGCTTCAATCGTCATGGGCTGTCTCCCGCGGCGGCAAAGTAATGGTCCAGCACCTGCTTCAGCCGCCGTGCGCCCTCGGCTGCAACGCGCTTCGTGCCGGCATGATCGGGAGCGCCGCCCGCGAAACCCGCGGCGAAATTCGTCACCAGCGAGAGCCCCGCGACCCGCAGGCCGAGCCGCCGTGCGAGGATCACTTCCGGCACGGTCGACATGCCGACGAGGTCCGCGCCCAGCAGCTTTGCCATGCGCACTTCGGCGGGAGTCTCGAAGGACGGTCCCGAGAACCACATGTAGACTCCGTGCGGCAGGTCGGCCCCGGCGTCAATCGCCGCGCGGTCGAGTTGCGCGCCGAACGCCGCATCATAGGCATCGTTCATCGGCACGAAACGATCGTCACCGCGCGCGCCCACCAGCGGATTGAGTCCGCTGAAATTGATGTGGTCCGTCAGGCGCACCAGTGCGCCCGGCGCGAGATCGTCTCGCGTGCTGCCCGATGCGCTGGTGACGATCAGGCGCGGGACGTCGAGCGCCGCCAGCGCCTCCAGTGCGCCGCTCATGGCGCGGGCATCGCCCGTTTCGTAATAATGGGCGCGGCCCTGCAGCCAGGCGACACGCATCCCGCCGCGTCGGCCGATCACGAGACGACCCGCGTGGCCGGAGACGTGCGGCTGCGGAAAACCCGGCAGGTCGGCGTAGGAAAAGACCACGTCGGCATCGTCGTGCCCCGCAACCTCGCCGAGACCGGTGCCGAGAATCACCGCGCCATCGATCGCCTCGCCGCCCGCACGGGCGCGGATGACGCGGGCCGCGTCCAGAGCCTCGGTCATGGCGGGCCGCCGGCCGCCAGGTGATCGGGGCCGAAAGCCTCGGGCAGCAATTCAGCCAACGTGAAGCTGCGGCGCGCGCCGCCTTCGCTGCCGGCATGGATGCGTGTGTCGGCATCGCCGAATTCCCGCAGCCGCTGGCGGCACGCGCCGCATGGCGTCACGGGCGAATGGCCGGGTCCCACGATGGCGATCTCGACGATCCGCCGTCCACCAGCCGCGATCATGGCCGATATGGCGGATTGCTCGGCGCAGGTGCCCGAGGGATAGGCGGCATTCTCGACGTTGCAGCCCGCATGCACGCGGCCGTCGCGGTCGACGAGCGCAGCCCCGACCGCAAAGCCGGAGTAGGGCGCATAGGCGTGTTGCCGCGCCTCGGCTGCGCGCGCGAAGAGGGCGTCGATGTCGTTGGTGGGCGGCGCGTCGTGCATGCGATGATCCATGTCGGCAGCACATTGCCACGCCCGCCCGGCCGGAGCCAAGCGCAAGCCTGCAGGACGAAGCCGCACAAGTCGTGATCGGCATGTTGCTTGCGTTGCCGACACGGCGTGCCACACTGGCGATGTCCTGTGAGAAGGAGCGAGCGAATGGCTTCTCCCTGCCTGTCTTCCCTGCGCCCCGTCTGGCGTGCGGCTTTGCTGGGCGCCACGCTGGCGCTCGTGGCTCCGCCGGGAACCGCGCTGGCCCGAGGCGGCGCCACGGAGGTCGACGTCGAGCTCGTGCTGGCGGTGGACATTTCCTACTCGATGGACACGGAAGAGCAGCGCCTGCAGAGGCAGGGCTACGTCGAAGCGCTGCGCTCCGAGCAGTTCCTCAACGCGCTGAAGCAGGGCTCCACGGGCCGCATCGCCGTCGTCTACATGCAATGGGCGTCCGAATACGACACCGACACGCTCATCGATTGGACGGTGATCGACGGGCCGGATTCAGCCAGCGCTTTCGCAGCCCGGCTCGCCGCAGCCCCCTATCGTCGAGCGCAGCGCACATCCATCTCGGGCGCGATCGATGCTGCCGCGAAGCTTTTCGAAGGCAACGGCTTCGACAGCGCCCGTCAGGTCATCGACGTGTCGGGCGATGGTCCCAACAACAGCGGCCGTCCGGTCGCCGAAGCGCGCGATGAGGCGCTTGCCAAGGGCATCACCATCAACGGCCTGCCGCTCGTCGGCATTCGCGCCTACCGCAGCCCCGCCGACATCGAGGATCTCGACGTCTATTATCAGGATTGCGTCATTGGCGGTTTCGACGCATTCATGGTGCCGATCCGTGACGCGCGCAGTTTCGTCGAGGCGACCCGCACCAAGCTGGTGCGCGAAATCGCCATGCTGCCGGGGCCGCCTGTCCCGCCGATGGTGACGCGCGTCGCCACCAAGGAGCCGCGCATCTCCTGCATGGTGGGTGAATCGCTCTGGCGCAACAGGTGGGGCAATTGAGGCTGATCTACGCCGCGTTCTTCGTCGTCATCGCGGCGTTCGATGTTTCACTTGCACAGCCCCTCCAGGATCCCATCGTCAGCGGCGACGCCCGCACGCTTCCCGTCGTCGCACGCCACGGCATGGTGGTGAGCCAGGAGGAACGCGCGTCGCGCATCGGGGTCGACGTGCTGAAGGCCGGCGGCAATGCCGTGGATGCGGCAGTCGCCACCGGTTTCGCGCTGGCGGTCACGCTGCCGCGCGCCGGCAATGTCGGGGGCGGCGGCTTCATGCTCGTGCATCTGGCGAAGCAGAACAGGACCGTGGCGATCGACTATCGCGAAGCCGCGCCTTCGGCCGCGCGCCGCGACATGTTTCTCGATCAAAACGGACATTTCGTGCCGAGCCTGTCGCAATCCAGCGGGCTGGCGGTCGGCGTTCCCGGCACGGTCGCGGGCTTTGCTCTGGCGCTGGAAAAATACGGGTCGGGCAAGTTCTCGCTCGCCGATCTCTTGGCGCCCGCGATCGCGCTCGCGCGCGACGGTTTCGAGGTCGAGGACGATCTCGCCGTCTCGCTGCGCGCGGTCGAGCGCCGCCTCATGCGCCATGCCACGACGCGCGCCATTTTCCGGCATGCCGACGGCACCGCCCTGGAGTCGGGCCACCGCCTCGTGCAACGCGACCTCGCCGCGACGCTGCAGCGGATTGCCCAACAAGGTGCGGGCGGCTTCTATGAAGGCGAGACGGCCGACAGGCTCGTGGCCGCCGTGCGCGCAGCCGGCGGCATCATGACGCTCGACGACATGAAGCGCTACCGGGCGATCGAACGCGAGGCCGTGCGCGGAACCTATCGCGGCTACGACGTCGTCTCGATGCCGCCGCCCTCGTCCGGGGGCGTGCACGTCATCCAGATCCTCAACATGCTCGAACGTTTCCCGCTGGCGGAACTCGGGCACAATTCCGCCGCGGGAATTCACCTCATGGCCGAGGCGATGAAGCGCGCCTACGCGGACCGCGAGATCTATCTCGGCGACCCCGATTTCGTCCGCGTGCCCGTGGCCGGACTCATTTCCAAGGACTATGCGGCGGGATTGGCCGCGCAGATTTCGCCAGACCGCGCCACGCCCGCCGAAGACATTTCGGCCGGCAGGCCGCCCGGTTTCGAGAGCGACCAGACGACCCATTATTCGGTCGTGGACCGTGACGGCAATGCCGTGTCGAACACCACGACGCTGAACTTCTCGTATGGTCTCGGCATGGTGGCGGATGGAACCGGCATCCTGCTCAACAACGAGCTCGACGATTTCGCCTCCACGCCCGGCGCACCCAATGCCTATGGCTTGCGGGGCGGGGCCGCAAACGCGCCCGAAGCCGGCAAGCGACCGCTCTCGTCGATGAGCCCCGCCATGGTGTTCCGGAACGGCGAACTCGAACTCGTCACCGGGTCGCCGGGCGGGTCGCGCATCATCACCATCGTGCTGCAGATCCTCGTCAACGTCCTCGACCATAGACTGAACGTCGCCGAAGCCAGCGAGGCCGTGCGCGTGCATCACCAGCTCCACCCCGACGAACTGCGCGTCGAGCGCGGATTGTCCATCGACACGATCAGGATTCTCGAGGCCATGGGACACAAGGTGCGACCGCAACGCGCCACCGGCTCGACGCAGACGATCCAGCGCCGTGACGGCTATCTCTACGGCGCCGCAGACACGCGACAGCGCGGAACCGCCGCCATCGGTTATTGACGGAAGCGTCGCGATGCGTGCCGGGGTGAAAGTATTCATCCCGCCAAACCAGCACCGTCCTTGCGAGGAGCGCAGCGACGCGGCCATCCATCGTGGCGTGCGCATCGCCCGGCCTCGTTCGCTGGATTGCTTCGCTCCGCTCGCAACGACGGTGGAAACGATCAGGGCAGGGTATCGTCTTGCCAGGCAGCGCCCGCACGGGTCGCCGGCAGACCCAGATGATTCGCGACGCTCGCCCCGATGTCGGCGAATGTCGCGCGACCACCCAATGCGCGCGGCGCGACGCCAGGTCCGAAAGCCAGGATCGGCACGTGTTCGCGCGTGTGATCGGTGCCGGCCCACGTCGGGTCGTTGCCATGATCGGCCGTGATCACGCAGAGATCGCCATCGCGCAGCGCTGCCAGCAATTCCGGAATGCGCCGGTCGAACCGCTCGAGCCCGGCCGCATAACCCGCGACGTTGCGCCGGTGGCCGAAATCCGTGTCGAGATCGACGAAGTTTGCGAACAGGAAACCACCGTCTCGCAGCGTGGACAGCTCCTGCACGCTCTTGTCGAAGAGGTCCATGTCGTCGCGGCCCTTGACCTCTCGGCCGGTGTTGCGATGCGCGAAAATGTCGCCGATCTTGCCGATGCTGACGACCTCGCGGTCGCCCTCGACGGCGCGGTCGAGGATCGATCCCTCGGGCGGGGGAATCGAGAAGTCCTTGCGGTTTGGCGTCCTCTTGAACATTGAGCGGTCTCCACCCACAAACGGCCGGGCGATGATGCGGCCGATGTGCAAGGGGTCGCACAGCCGGCGGGCGATACGGCACACTTCGTACAGGCGCTGCAGCCCGAACGCCTGCTCGTGCGCGGCGATCTGCAGAACGGAATCGACGGACGTGTAGATGATCGGCTTGCCGCTGCGCAGGTGCTCCGCGCCGAGATCCTCGATGATCGAGATGCCCGAGGCGTGCACGTTGCCGATGACGCCCGGGAGCTTGGCCTCGCGCACGAGCGCATCGACGAGACCGGCCGGCACGGCGGGCTCCGTCTCGGGAAAATACCCCCAGGCGAAATCGGCCGGCGATCCTGCGATTTCCCAATGTCCGGACGGCGTGTCCTTGCCGAGCGAACGTTCGATGCCGAAACCGAAGGCGCCCGTGGGCGTCACGTCGGCGAAGCCTGCCGGCAAGCGGCCGGTCGAGGCCCGCGCCGCCGCGCCGAGGCCGAGTTGCACGAGATGCGGCATGTGCAGCGGTCCCCGCCGCATGCCCGCCACGTCGCAAAGCCCTGCCGCGCAGGCCTCGGCGATATGTCCCAGCGTGTCGGCTCCAGCGTCCCCGAACGCCGCGGCATCGGGCGCATTGCCGCAGCCGAACGAGTCGAGCACGAGAATCAGCGCGCGCGTCACGGCGCGCCCGCTCCCGCATGCGTCTCGATCGAGAAGGCGGCGGCAAACAGGGCCTTCGTGTAGTCGCTCTGCGGTGCGGCGAAGATGTCCCGGGCGGAGCCAGCTTCCACCACCTTGCCGCCGCGCATGACGATCAACTCGGTGGCGAGCGCCCGCACCACCTTGAGGTCGTGGCTGATGAACAGATAGGCCAGGTTGCGGCGCTTCTGCAGGTCGCGCAGCAGATCGACGATCTGCGCCTGGACCGACATGTCGAGCGCCGAAGTCGGCTCGTCCAGCACCACGAAGCGCGGGTTCAGCGCCATGGCGCGCGCGATCGCGATGCGCTGCCGCTGCCCGCCGGAGAACTCGTGCGGGTAGCGGTCCATGGCGGCGGGATCGAGCCCCGTGTCGGCCAGCGCCTGCGCGACGATCTCGCGCCGCTGCGCATAGCTGAGCCCGGCATTCTGCACCAGCAGGCCTTCCTCGACGATGTCGGCGACGGACAGGCGCGGCGACAGCGAGCCGTAAGGGTCCTGGAACACCACCTGCATGTCGCGCCGCAAGGGCCTCATTTCTTTCGACCCGAAACCGTCGATGCGCCGGCCCAGATAGGCGATCGGCCCTTCGGAGCGGATGAGCCGCAGCAACGCAAGCCCCAGCGTCGTCTTGCCGGAGCCGGATTCGCCCACGACGCCGACCGTCTGGCCCTCCCGCACCGTGACGGAAATTCCATCCACGGCCTTCACGTGGCCGACTGTCCTGCGCAGGAAACCCTTCTTGATCGGGAACCAGACCCGGATGTCGTCACCCGTCACGATCGGCGTCGCGGACGGATCGCTCGCCGCCGGCTCGCCCTTGGGCTCGGCCGCCAGCAGCGCCTGCGTGTAGGGATGGGCGGGATTGCCGAAGACGTCGGCGACCGGCCCAGCCTCGACGATGCGCCCGCGCTGCATCACCGCCACGTCGTCGGCAATCTTCCGGACGATGCCGAGATCATGCGTGATGAACAGCATCGCCATGCCGAGCCGCGCCTGCAGATCCTTCAGCAGACGCAGGATCTGGGCCTGCACGGTGACGTCGAGGGCGGTCGTGGGCTCGTCGGCTATGAACAGGTCCGGCTTGTTCGCCAGCGCCATGGCGATCATCACGCGCTGGCGCTGCCCGCCGGACAATTGATGCGGATAGGCGTTGAGCCGGGACGACGGGTCCGGAATGCCGACTTCGGCCAGCAGTTCGATCACGCGCGTCCGGATGGCGGCATCGCCGCGCATGCCGTGCAGCGACAGGATCTCGCCGATCTGCCGCTCGATGTGATGCAGCGGATTGAGCGAACTCATGGGTTCCTGGAACACCATGGTGATCTCGTTGCCGCGCATGCGCCGCAGCGCCTGGTCGTCCGCCTTGAGAACGTCCTGCCCCTTGAACAGGATCTCGCCCGACGGATAGGTCGCGGAGGTCGCGCCCAGCAGCTTGACGATCGACAGCGCCGTGATCGACTTGCCGGAGCCGGATTCGCCGACCAGCGCCAGCGTGCGCCCGGCCTGCAGGTTGAACGACACGCTGTCGACCGCCAGCGTCTCCACACCGCCCTGCCGGAATGCGATGGAGAGATTGCGCACGTCGAGAAGGGGGGCGTCAGGCATGGAGCGCTTTCATCACGGAGGCGAGCCCCTGGCGGTCGGCGGCGACGCGCCGCATCCCTGCCGGAAGCGATTTCAAGCGTCCGTCCATCGACATGAACAGGCCGCATTCAGCCTGCATCGCGCTGGCGACGTGAATGGCGTCGGCGAGTTTGAAGGGCGCGATAACACGTCTCAACTGTGCTGATCCCATCAGGACGTCACGCGAGACCGGTTGAAGTTGGACGATGCCGCTCGACGTCAGCAGATCTAGATAGAGTTGCGTCGTCACGGACGGCTGGTTCTCTTTGCAGAGCACCTCCGCCAGCGTGAGCTCGCTCGTGACGAGCCTGCTCCGCGGAGACGCGCGCGCTGCGAGGAACATCTCGTGGAGCGGCTCCGAAATCGCCGGCTCTCCTTCCAGCGCATAGATGAAGATGTTCGCATCGAGGTAGACCCGGCAGGCCGCGTCCGTCTCAGTCATGCCAGTCGTCTCTGAGCCGGGAGAGATCCTGGTCGATGTCGGCGGCCGTCCGGTAGGGCGGCTGTCGACGTGCGAAAATGTCTTCGAGCGTGAGCGACGGCTCTTCGGCTTCGACAGGTTCCGGCTCGATGATGATCGTGACCCTGACGGTCGGATCCATGCCCTCCCGCAGCTCCGCGGGAAGCTTTTCGACGGGGTAATGTTGCCGAACGATCCTGTTCATGACCGGGAACTCCATTCCAGAGCCTACCACGCCCTCACGCGAACGTCTTGCGGGGATCGAACGCATCGCGCACGGCCTCGCCGATGAAGATCAGCAGCGACAGCATGGCGGCGATGACGAAGAAGCCCGCGAGCCCCAGCCACGGGGCCTGCAAATTTGCCTTGCCCTGCAGCAGCAACTCGCCGAGCGACGGTGAGCCGGGCGGCAGGCCGAAGCCGAGGAAATCGAGCGACGTGAGCGTCGTGATCGAGGCATTGAGCACGAAGGGCAGGAACGTCAGCGTCGCCACCATGGCGTTGGGCAGCAGGTGCTTGAACATGATCTTGCCGTTCGAGAGGCCGAGCGCGCGCGCCGCATTCACATATTCGAAATTGCGCGCCCGCAAAAACTCGGCGCGCACGACATGCACCAGCGACACCCATGAGAACAGCAGCAGGATGCCGAGCAGCACGAAGAAGCCCGGGGTGATGATCGACGACACGATGATCAGCAGATAGAGCGCCGGGAGCGAGGTCCAGATCTCGATGAAGCGCTGGGAGATCAGATCGGTCCAGCCGCCGAAATAGCCCTGCACGGCGCCGGCCGCGATGCCGATGACCGATGAGATGCCGGCCAGGATCAACCCGAACAGGATGGAGATTCGAAAGCCGTAGATCAGCCGCGCGACGACGTCCCGGCCCTGGTCGTCGGTGCCGAGCCAGTTCCACTCGAGGTCGCGGCACGTCGCGTTCGGTCGTGGCGGATCGAAGATCTTGTCGGTCACGGCCTTGCATTGCGCGTCGCTCAGCAGCCATGTCGGCGCCGAGGGCGCGGGCGTCGGCAGGTCGCGCTGATGCGTGTTGTAGGCGAAGCGGATCGGCGGCCACAGCATCCAGCCGTTCTGCTCGATCTCATTGGCGATCACCGGATCGCGGTAATCCGTCTGCGCCAGAAAACCGCCGAACTTCTCTTCCGGATAGTCCTTGACGATCGGGAACAGGATCTCGCCCTTGTAGGAGGCCACGATCGGCCGGTCGTTGGCGATCATTTCAGCGCAGAGCGACAGAACGAACATCACGAGGAAGATCCAGAACGACCAGTAGCCGCGCCGGTTGCGCTTGAAATTGTCGAGCCGCCGGCGGTTGATCGGGCTGAGCTTGAACCAGCCGCGGTCGACCAGGACGGGCGCGCGCGGCGCGCTCGAGGACGCCGAAAGTTCGTCTCGCAAAAGGGGTGCGGTCACCTCACACCTCCCGCGTTTCGAAATCGATGCGCGGATCGATCCACGTATAGGTGAGATCGGACAGCAGGTTCACGATCAGGCCGATCAGGGCGAAAATATACAGATTGGCGAACACCACCGGATAGTCCCGATTGACGATCGACTCGAACGACAGGAGCCCCAGCCCGTCGAGCGAGAAGATGCTTTCGATCAGCAGCGATCCCGTGAAGAAGGCCGACACGAACGCGCCCGGGAACCCCGAGACGACGATCAGCATGGCATTGCGGAAGACGTGCCCATAGAGAACCTGATTCTCGGTCAGCCCCTTCATCCGCGCGGTCTGCACATATTGCTTGCGGATTTCTTCCAGAAACGAGTTCTTCGTCAGGAAGGTCGCGGTCGCGAAGGCCCCGATCGCCATGGACACGACCGGCAGGGTGATGTGCCAGGCGTAATCGAGGATCTTCTGCGGCCACGACAGCTCGGCGAAGTTTTCCGAGAACAGCCCGCGCAGCGGGAACAATTGCCAGAACGAGCCGCCCGCGAACAGCACGATCAACAGGATCGCGAACAGGAAGCTCGGGATCGCGTAACCGATGATCACGACCGCCGACGTCCACGTGTCGAAACGCGTCCCGTCATGCACTGCCTTGCGGATGCCGAGCGGAATCGAGATCATGTAGGACAGCAGCGTCATCCACAGTCCGAGCGAGATCGACACCGGCAGCTTTTCCTTGATCAGCTGCAGCACCGGCGTGTCGCGGAAGTAACTGCGGCCGAAATCGAACATCGCGTAGTTCTTGACCATCAGGAAGAAGCGCTCGTGCGCCGGCTTGTCGAACCCGAACTGCTTCTCGAGTTCCGCGATGAACTTGGGGTCCAGTCCCTGCGCGCCGCGATAGCGCGAGTCGCCGCCGCCCTGCGCCGCCGATCCGAGATCCGTCGCGCCCCCGCCGAAGCGCGAGGTTGCACCCGAATCCAGCCCCTGAAGCTGCGCCAGCACCCTCTCGACCGGCCCGCCGGGTGCGAACTGAACGATCACGAACGAGATCAGAAGGATGCCGAAAATCGTCGGAATCATCAGGAGAAGGCGACGGGCGATATAGGCGAGCATGCAGTCCTTTCAGCGCGGATGTCCGCTCGGGCGTCTCAACCCTGATAGTTGATGCGCTTCGCCTTCTCGGCGTCCCACCACCACGTGCCCGGCGCGCCGGTCGAATATTTGGGCGTTTTATCGGGCCGCGAGAACACGTCCCAATAGGCCACCAGGCTCTTGTCCTTGTACCACATCGGAATCCAGTAACGCCCGGCCCGCAGCACGCGGTCGAGCGCCCGGCAGGCTACGTTGAGTTCGGCGCGCGTGTCGGCGAGCGAGATCCGCTCGACGAGAAAGTCGACCGCCGGGTCCGACACGCCCGCGACGTTGCGGGTGCCGGGCGTGCGCGCGGCCTCGGAGCCGAACACGATGCGCAGGCCGTTGCCCGGCGTCGTCGATCCGCCGAGCGCCATCGTGACCACGTCGAACTCGAAGGCGTCGAGCCTGCGCTTGTATTGCGCGGCGTCCACCTGCCGGTATTGCGTCTCGATACCGAGCTTGCGGAGATTTCCCTGCAATGGCTCCGTGTGGGGCTTCAGCGCGCCCGAGGAGTCGAGGAACTCGATCTCGAACGGCTGACCGTCGGGCAGCAGCAGCCGCGTGCCCGCGCGCTTGCAGCCTGCCTCGCGCAGCAATTGGTCGGCGCGGCGCAGCAGATTGCGGTCCGAGCCCGACCCGTCGGACACCGGCGGCACATAGGGTTCGCCGAACACTTCGTCCGGGACCTTGCCCCGGAAGCGCTCGAGCAGCGCCAGTTCCTCGGGGCCGGGCGCGCCGACCGCCATCATGTCCGAATTCTGGAAGTAGGAACTCAGCCTCTTGTAGGCCGAATACATGATGTTGCGGTTCGTCCATTCGAAGTCGAAGGCGAGTCCCAGCGCTTCGCGCACGCGCGGATCCTTGAACTTCGCCCGGCGGGTGTTGAAGTACCAGCCCTGGCTCGGCGTCGGCGCGCCGTTGGGCAGTTCCTCCTTCTTCACGCGTCCATCGCGCACGGCCGGGAAATCATAGGCGGTCGCCCAGATGCGCGCCGTATATTCCTCGTTGAAATTGATCTGGCCGGATTTGAACCCCTCGAAGGCCACCTGCCGTTCGCGATAATATTCGTATCGCAGCTTGTCGAAATTGTTCGACCCGACGTTCACCGGCAGATCCGCGCCCCAATAGTCGCGCACGCGCTCGAATTCGATGTAGCGGCCCTGTTCGAACCGGGCGACACGGTAAGGTCCCGATCCGAGCGGCGCTTCGAGCGTCGAGGCTTCGAAGTCGCGGCCCTTCCACCAGGCTTCGGAAAAGATCGGCAGTCCGGCGACCACCAGGTGCAGGTCGCGCGAGCGCTGCGGGGTGAGCCGCACGACCAGCGTCTCGGGTCCGTCGGCCTCCGCGCCGGCGAACTCCGCCAAAATCGTGCGATAGACCGGGTGGCCCTTCGACTTCAGGATGTTGAACGAGAAGGCCGCGTCCGCCGCCGTCAGTCGCGATCCATCATGGAACCGCGCCTCGGGGCGGATGTGGAAGCGATAGGTCAGCCTGTCGTCCGAGATCTTCACCCGGTCGGCGACGAGACCGTACATGGACGTCGGCTCGTCGCCCGTGCTGGTCATCAGCGTGTCGAAGGTCGCATCCATGCCGGCCGCACCGTCGCCCTTGAAGACGTAGATGTTGAGCGTGTCGAAGGTCTCGAAGTTCTGGTTGCCGCTCGTGTTCTTGATTTGCAGCGACAGCGTCCCGCCGCGCGGCGCGCGCGGGTTCACATAGGCGAAATGCGGAAAATTCTCCGGCAGAGCCAGTTCGCCGAAGGTCGACAGCCCGTAGGTGTCGACCTCGCCCGCGGCTTCCGTCACAGGCCCCTGCTGGGCGAACGCGGCGAACGGCGCGGCGCCTCCCAAGGCGGCGGATCCGATGGCGGCGGACCCGAGCTTGATGGCCTGGCGGCGGGTAAAGCCCATGCAAAATCCCCTCTGAGCGCCACGATCTGCGGCTGCTCCATGATTCGCGGCGATTATGTCGCTTTTTCGGGAGGCCGCCACCCCGACGGCAGTCACGAAAAAGGCCGGGACTTGGCCCGGCCTCTGGTCGTCTCGGTCGCTCGAGGCCCGTCAGGGCGTCGGCTTGGGCGCTTCTCCGCCAGCCGGCGCCTCGGCGGCGGCAGGGAGCGGGGCCGGAGTATCGGCCTTGCTGCGCAGGAAGGCGAGGATGTCGGCGCGCCGCGCCGGATCCTTCTCGCCGCCATACGCCATCTTGGTGCCGTTGGCGTAGCCGCGCGGATTGGCGATGAAATGGTCGAGAGCGTCGAAGTTCCAGTTGCCGCCCTTGGTCTTCAGCGCGTCCGAATAGGCAAAACCCGCCGCAGAGGCGATGGGGCGCTCGACGACGCCGAAGAGATGCGGGCCGATCTTGTCAGCGCCGCCCTTTTCGAACGTGTGGCAGGCCGCGCAGGGCTTCGCCAGCGTCTCGCCGCGCTTGGGGTCAGCCTTGGCGAGGAGTTCCGGCAGCGGCACCGTGGGGGCGGCTGCGGCGGCCCCCGCAGGAGCGGCTTCCTCGGCCGGCAGGTTGTAGGCGGCGGTCGCGGGCGGGCGGCGATGGAAGATCGCGTCCGAGAAAATGCCTATGCCCATGATGAACAGCAGGGCGCCAAGCACTGCACCGGCGATCTTGTTGAATTCGAAAGAATCCATGTCGTTAGGGCTCCGCCTCTGTGGCTCGCGGACGCGAACGCTCCGCCGCGCGAGGCTCGTTCGACAGCCACCGCGCGCGGGGCTTGATTACCCGCTTTGCGTGGCCGTTGGCAACACGTATAAGCGAACCCTTCCTGATACCTTTTGCCGCTCGGCTTCGGCCGCGCGAGGATCCGCGCTCTCATGTCCGATCCGATCGTCCTCGTCCCGGCCCGCATGGGCTCGTCCCGGCTGCCCGGCAAGCCGCTCGCCGACATCGGCGGCGTACCGATGATCGTCCACGTCTGGCGTCGCGCCTGCGAGGCCGGAATCGGCCCGGTGCTGGTCGCGGCCGACGCCGCCGAAATCGTCGAGGCCGTGCGGGCGGCGGGCGGCGACGCGGTGCTGACCCGCGACGACCACCAGTCCGGCTCGGACAGGATCTTCGAGGCCATCGAGGCCTTCGATCCGGAAGGCCGGCACGACGTGGTGGTCAACGTCCAGGGCGACCTGCCGACGATCGACCCCGCATCCGTCCAGGCGGCGCTGCTGCCGCTGGCGGATTCGCGGGTCGACATCGCCACGCTGGCGGCCGAGATCGTGCGCGACGACGAGCGCGACAATCCGAACGTCGTCAAGGTGGTGGGCAGCGAGGTCGGCCACGGGCGTCTGCGCGCGCTCTATTTCACCCGCGCCACCGCGCCCTGGGGCGAGGGGCCGCTGTTCCACCACATCGGCCTCTATGCCTATCGCCGCAAGGCGCTGGAACGTTTCGTCTCGCTGCCGCCCTCGCCGCTGGAGCGGCGCGAGAAGCTCGAACAATTGCGCGCGCTGGAAGCCGGCATGCGCATCGACGTCGCCCTGGTGGGCGGCGTTCCGCTCGGCGTCGACACGCCGCACGACCTCTCGCGTGCGAGAGACATTCTGGCCCGCCCGGCGGGCCGACCCATGGTGCAATGATGACGGCCTCCCAGCTCATCGCCTATCAGGGCGAACCCGGCGCGAATTCGCATATCGCCTGCAACGACGTCTATCCCGGATGGGAGCCCTTGCCCTGCGCGACCTTCGAGGACGCGTTCGCGGCCATTCAGGACGGCACGGCGGGGCTCGGCATGATCCCCATCGAGAATTCGATCGCCGGACGCGTCGCCGACATCCACCACTTCCTGCCGAATTCGGGACTGCACATCATCGGCGAATATTTTCTGCCGATCCATTTCCAGCTTCTCGCCATCAAGGGCGCGAGCCTCGCGACGATCAAGAGCGTCTACAGTCATATTCACGCCTTGGGCCAGTGCCGCAACATCATCCGCAAGCTCGGTCTCAAAGCCGTGACGGCGGGCGACACGGCCGGCGCCGCGCGTCAGATCGCCGAATGGATCGATCCGACGCGCGCCGCACTGGCGCCGGCGCTCGCGGCCGGCATCTACGATCTCGAGACATTGGCGCAGAACGTCGAGGACGCGGCCCACAACACGACGCGCTTCGTCATCCTGTCGAAGACGCCGAACTGGGTGGCGTCGGGCACCGGCCCGACCGTCCCCACCGTCGTGTTCCGCGTCCGCAACGTGCCGGCCGCGCTCTACAAGGCGCTGGGCGGGTTCGCCACGAATGGCGTCAACATGAGCAAGCTCGAGAGCTACATGGTCGAGGGCGAATTTTCCGCCACGCAATTCCTTGCCGACGTCGACGGGCACCCGGACGATCCGGCGGTCGCGCGCGCCTTGGAGGAACTGGCCTTCTTCTCGCGCGAAGTCCGCATCCTGGGCGTCTATCCGGCGCATCCGTTCCGGATCGAGAGCCAGAAAGGCTCCGCCTAGAAACCCGCGCCGGTCAGGATGGCGTCGGCCTTTTCGTCGCGCCCGATGCCGCTGGAACCCACTCTTGCCAGCAGGGCATCGACGCGCGTGCCCGCGAGTTCGAGGTCCGGCGCGATCTCCGCCAGCGGCGCCAGCACGAAGGCGCGTTCCGCCGCGCGCGGATGCGGCACGGTCAGGTCCGGCTCGTCGATCGTCTCGTCCCCATAGGTGATGACGTCAATGTCGATCCGGCGCGGACCCCAGCGCAGGTCGCGCACGCGTCCGCCTTCGCGCTCGATCGACAGGCACAAAGCCAGCAGGTCGCGCGGCGGAAGCTGCGTGTCGACCAGCGCCGCCATGTTGAGAAAGTCGGGCTGGTCGGTGACGCCCCAGGGCGGCGTGCGATAGACGCTGGACCTCGCCACCAGCACCACGTCCGGATGCGCCGCCAAGGCTTTCAGCGCCATCGCAAAGGCCTCCGCGACGTCCCCGACGTTGCCGCCCAGCGCCAGCGCCGCGCGCGTCATCTGGCGTCGCGGGCGAGCCGCAGGTGGATGCCGACCGCCACCAGCCGCTCGGGGATCGGCGGCTTCAGCTTGCGGACCCGGAGGTCGACGGCGAGCACGGTTGGAAATTCCGCCAGAATGCCTTTCGCCAGCGCCGCCGCCGCCGTCTCGACCAGCTTGTAGCGCGTGTCGACGAACAGCCGGCGCACCGTGTCGACGAGCTTGGCGTAATCGAGCGTGTCGCCGAGTTCGTCGGTCGCGGCGGCGCGTGAAATGTCGGTCTCGAGTTCGAGATCCACCAGGAAAGGCTGGCCGAACTCGCCCTCGTGGCGGTGCCATCCATGATAGGCGTGGAGTTCGAGCGCTTCGATGAGGACGTTGGCGATCATGGCCGGGCCTTGTGCTGTGCGTGGAGCGCCGCGACGATCTTCATCGCATCGACGTGGGGCGCCACGTCGTGAACGCGCAAAATGTCGGCACCGTTCGCCGCGCCCACGACGGCGAGCGCGAGCGAACCATGCAGGCGCTGCCGGGGATCGTCGCGACCGGTGACGCGGCCGATCGACCGCTTGCGCGATGCGCCGAGCAAAACGGGAAAACCCAGTTCGGCGATGCGGGCGAGTTCGATGACGAGACGCATGCTCTGGTCATGCGTCTTGCCGAAGCCGAAGCCCGGGTCGACCACGATTCTGTCGCGCGGGACGCCGGCCGCCAGCGCGATGTCGATCGAGCGCGACAGGAACGCCCGGACCTCCGCCACGATGTCGACGCCCGCATCTTCCGTCAGGCGATTGTGCATCACGATGGCGAGCGCGCCCGTGTCGGCGGCGACGCGCGCCATGTCGGGATCGCGCTGAAAGCCCCAGACATCGTTGACGATGGACGCGCCGGCGGCGAGCGCGCGC
>JAQGJH010000080.1 GCA_028290705.1 Hyphomicrobiales bacterium | reverse complement strand
TCCGCCTGCGCTTCCGGATGCCGCCAGGAGCCGATGTGGTGACCCGTCGGCCGGATGAAGAACCCGAGTTTCATCTTGTTCTTCTTGTCGGTCATCCTGCTTCTCCCAAGCTCGCGATCTTGTTCTGACGCGCCGCCCGGAGGCTCGCGCGCGGGTCTCTTCTGCCCGTGTCCCTGTTTCGAAACTTACGCAGTCGCGCCCTGACTGTCCATCGGGGGGCGTGACGGCCGGCCTTCGAGAAGGCGCAGTCCATCAGCAGCCAGACGAGCCGACCATGATCCTGATCATGGCCGAGCCTTCGGTTCCGGGCTCAGGATGGACGCTGCGCCAGAAGGCGCTGAGGACCCGGCTCGAGGAGCTTCCCATGGTGCGTCTGGCGTTTCTGATGTTCGGTCTGGTCGGCAGCGTCCTGGCGGGCATCGCCATCGTGATCGTTCTGGCGGTTCCGACCTGGGCGGCGAACGCCATGTCGCTGATCCCCTTGGGCGTCGGCATCGCGGTCGCGCTGGCCGCGCCGCTCTCGTTTCTCGTCGCGCGCGGGATCCTGTCGGCCGGCCGTCCCACCATGTGACGATCCGGCTATCCCCGCGCTCAGGCGCCCGGCCGCTTTGCGGAGACGAGCCTTTTTGCGTATCGGTCGAATGAACTTCGCGTAGCCGAGGTACGTTCGGTTTCCGACGATGAACGCTCGAGCCGGAAGAGCCACGGGGACACATGACCGACTTCAGCCACTCGCCTGCCCCTCCGGCCACCGACGAGGCCGTCGCGAGGGCGTGGGCCAAGCAGACGCGGACTGCGAGCGACGATCGCTATCGCGCGCTCTTTCGGGAAGTCGACGCCGGCTTCTGTGTGGTCGAGGTCAAGTTCGAAGGCGAGACGGCTGTCGATTACGTGTTCCTGGATACCAACCCGGCGTTCGAACGACAGACCGGTCTGGGCGACGCGCTTGGTCGCTCCGCCCGCGAACTCGTGCCGGAGCTCGAGCAGCATTGGTACGACACCTATGGCCGTGTCGCGAAGACCGGGGAAGCCATCCGATTCGAGCATGGCTCCGCGCCGATGCGGCGATGGTTCGACGTTCATGCCTTCCGGGTCGGCGATCCGGAGAAATGCCAGGTTGCCATCCTGTTCGACGAAATTTCCGAACGGCGCAACAGCGACCTTGCGCTGCGCGAAAGCGAAGAACGTCTCCAGCACGCCTTGTCAGCGGGCAGCGGGATCGGCACCTGGGACTGGGATATCGTCGGCGATCGGGTCACCTCCGACGAACGCTTCGCCAGGCTTTACGGCGTCGATCCCGCGATGGCGCAGGCCGGGGCGCCTCTGGCCACGTTCTTCAAAGGGATACATCCCGGAGACGCCCCGCGGATCCGGGAAGCCATCGACGAATGCCTCCGCACCGCCGGCGTTTTCTCGCAGGAATATCGCCTCCTGCTCGCGGATGGCGGCGTGCGATGGGTTGCGGCGCAGGGGCAATGCAAGTTCGACCCGGACGGCCGTCCCTTTCGCTTCCCCGGAGTGAGCTTCGACATCACCACGCGCAAGAATGCGGAAAGCCGCCAAGCCGTGTTGCTGTTGCTGAGCGACAGGCTGCGGGATCTCAGCGATCCGTCCGACATCGCCTTCGCGGCCTCGCAAACGCTCGGCGAAGCCCTTGACGTCAGTCGCGTCGGATATGGCATCATCGACAAGGCTACGGAAACCATCACGATCGCTCGCGACTGGAACGCGAGAGGCATCCGCAGCCTGGCGGGCGTGCTGAACTTTCGCGACTATGGAACCTACATCGAAGATCTGAAGCGTGGCGAAACGGTGGTTTTCGCCAATGCGGATCTCGACCCGAGGACGCGCGAAAGCGCGGCGGCGCTGAAAGCCATCAGCGCCTGCGCGGTGATCAACCTGCCGGTGGTCGAGCGCGGACGCTTCGTTGCGCTTCTCTATGTCAATCACGCGCAGCCGCGGCCCTGGACGGACGCGGACCTGATTCTCGTGCGCGAAGTCGCCGACCGGGTGCATGCCGCGACGGAGCGCCTTCGCGCCGAGCAACGACGCCGCGAGAGCGAGGAGCAGTTCCGCGTCTTCGCCCAGGCGGTTCCGGATCAGATCTGGGCGGCGCGAGCGGACGGCCACCTCTACTGGTTCAACGACAAGGTCTATGCCTATTGCGGAGAACCGCAGGGCAGCCTCGAGGGGGTCGGTGAGTGGGGGCGCATCCTGCATCCCGACGACCGAGAGAGCGCGGGCGAGGCCTGGATGCGCGCCCTCGCGACCCACAGCATCTATGAGGCGGAGTTTCGCATCCGGCGCGCGGATGGCGTTTACCGCTGGTTCCTGGCGCGGGCAGAACCCGTGCGCACGCCCGACGGGTCGGTCACGAGCTGGGTCGGGACCAATACGGACATCGACGATCGCAAGCGGCAGTCGGCGGAACTGGCGCGGCTGAACGACACGCTCGAAGAACAGGTGGCCGCGCGAACCCGGGAACTGATGATTGCCGAGGAAGCCCTGCGGCAGAGCCAGAAGATGGAAGCCGTCGGGCAATTGACCGGAGGTCTCGCGCATGACTTCAACAATCTCCTGACCGGCATCACCGGCAGCCTCGAACTGCTGACGACGCGTCTGGCGCAAGGCCGCTTCAATGACGTCGAGCGCTACACCAGCGCGGCGCAGGGCGCCGCGCGCCGGGCCGCCGCGCTGACGCACCGCCTGCTGGCCTTCTCGCGCCGCCAGACACTCGACCCCAGGCCCACCGGCGTCAACGCGCTGATCGCCGGCATGGAGGAACTCGTCCGCCGGACCGTCGGCCCGCAGATCGAAGTCGAAGTCGTGGGGGCGGCCGGCCTGTGGCCCACGCTCGTCGACGCGAACCAGCTCGAAAATGCGCTGCTCAACCTCTGCATCAACGCGCGCGACGCCATGCCGGATGGTGGACGCCTGACGATCGAGACCGCCAACCGGTGGCTCGACGCACGAGCGGCCGCCGAGCGAGATCTGGCGCCGGGGCAGT
>JAQGJH010000051.1 GCA_028290705.1 Hyphomicrobiales bacterium | reverse complement strand
CGAAATTGTAGATGTAGGTGCCCCAGTCCTGATGGAAGCCCTGGCGCGGGTCGGCATGCTCGTAGAGATGCGTGCCGTCGAAATTGCCGAGGCCGTGCGCATCGTTGGGGAAATGCGCCGGCACCCAATCGAGAATGATTCCGACGCCGGCCTGATGCGCGGCATCGACGAAGAAAGCGAAATCCTCCGGAGTGCCGAAGCGGCTGGTCGGGGCGAAGAGCGAGACCGGCTGGTAGCCCCAGGAGCCGTCGAACGGAAATTCCGTGATCGGCAGCAGCTCGATATGCGTGAAGCCGAGTTCCACCACATAGGGAATGAGCCGTTCCGCCAACTCGCGATAGGTGAGGAAGCGATTTCCTTCCTCGACCACGCGCGCCCACGAACCCAGATGACATTCGTAGATCGACATCGGCGCCTTGCGCGGCTCGAGAGTGGCGCAATGCTCCAGCCATTCGGCGTCGGACCAGTCGGCCTGCGGCGGACCGACCAGGATCGAGGCGGTCGCGGGCGGCTTCTCTGCTGCAAACGCCACGGGATCCGCCTTGAGCGGCAGGACATGGCCGTGCCGGTCCGCGATCTCGAATTTGTAATGCGCGCCGACGGCCACGCCGGGGATGAACAATTCCCAGATGCCGGCATCGTGCCGCAACCGCATGGGATGACGGCGGCCATCCCAACCGTTGAAGTCTCCAACAACGCTGACGCGCCGCGCATTGGCCGCCCACACGGCGAACAGCGCTCCCTCGACCCCCTCGTGAACAATCGGCCGCGCGCCGAGCACGTCTTCGAGATGACGAGGCCCGATGCCGCGCGTCGCGCGCAGTGCGTCGTGATCGAGAGCCGGGCCGAACTTGTAGGGATCGAGCCGCCAGGAGCTTTCGCCCTGACGATGCACGCGAAGCCGGTAATCCGGCCGTTCCGCAGTCTCGACCACGGCGGCGAAGAAGCCCGTCTCGTGAACCCGGTCCATCGAAATCGGATCGCGTCCGTCTATCACCAGATCGATCGTGTCCGCGTCGGGCAGATAGGCGCGAATCGACCACGCGCCCCCGTCGACCTGATGTGGCCCCAGCACCGCGAAAGGATCTCCGTGACGAGCCTGCGCAATGGCGTCGATCGCACCGTAAGACGGCAGATGCAGATCCTGCCGCAACCCGTGAGCATCCCGTGTATCCGTGCTCATTTCGGCTCTCCCCGACGGTTCATGATGTCCAGTAGCCCCCGCACGGGAATATCGATCCACCCCGGCCGATTGGCCGCCTCGTAGCCCACCTCGTAGATGGCCTTGCTCATCAGATAGAGATCGAGCAACCGGCGCTGCGCCGCCGCATCGGCGATCAACACCGGCGTCTCCGCGCAAGCCGCGCGATACGCGTCCAGATAGATCTGCTCGACGAGATTTCGCCAGTCGCGCGCCGCCGCTTTCACGCGGTCGCCGTGCTCGACGAAACGCTGCTCGACGTCGCGCGCCGCCGTCTCGGCCGCATAGTCGAACGAGCGCAGCATGCCCGCGACATCGCGCAGTCCGAGATCCTTGGCGCGTCGCTCGTCCTGTGAACGCGCGGGCTCTCCCTCGAAATCGACGATCAGCACGTCATCCTTGACGATCAGGACTTGGCCCAGATGATAATCGCCATGCACGCGCGTCCGGACGCCCGCGGGCTCCGATTGCGCCAGATCGTCCAGGAGCTTTTCACACTCACCGCGCCGCGCCAGAAGCTCCTTGATGCAGTCCGACGCATCGTCGCGCCGGCCAATGACTTCGAGCGAGGCGAAAACCTTCCTGGCGAGCGCCTTGCTGGACGACGCCGTGGCTTTCAGATCCGCCTGCGTCAAAGGCTCGGCCGCGAAAGCTTCATCTTCCGTCGGCGTGGCGAGCGCGACATGCAATTCGCCGGTGCGCCGTCCCAGGATCTCCGCATAAGGAAGGAAGTCCGAGTAGACGTTCTGCAGGTCATGCTCCTTGTCGCCCGGGAGCGACGCGACTTCGAGCCCGCGCTTCAGCGAATCGACCGTCCACGCCCAGGCGTCGCCCTGGTTGCGCACGAATGTCTGCAGGATCGCGATCGCCGTCGGCGTGCCATCGCCATCGACCGATTCGATGGTGCCGAGAAGCGCTGGTGTATTTGCGAAGCCCGCGGTCTCGGTGAGGAAGCGGCCGATTTCAACTTCGGGATTGAGTCCCGCTTCGAGGCGACGGTAAAGCTTCAGGATCATCCGCTCGGCCACCGCCAGCGACGTATTGCTCTGCTCGCCGCCGACGCGACGCACGTCACTCGCCTGCACGGGCGCTTCGTCACGAAGCCGGTTCGTGCCGCGGAACTGCAGCACGTCCTTGTCCCCGAAGGGAACGTCGCGGTCCTGCCGCATGGTTTCGATCAACGAGGCTCCGAACGCAGGATCGGCATCCGCGTCATAGACCAGGCCCATCTTGCTGCCACGCCGGACACGCGCCACCGCATAAGGCAGGATCGCCTCGTCTTCCTTGCGTTCGTCGACCGCCAGCGGTGCAAAATAGCTCTGCACAGCACCGCCATTCAGTGTCACAGCGAGACGCAAGAGAAGATGCGTCCGACCGCTGCCATCCACAGGCAGCGCCGCGACCGCATTCAGATCGACGCTCTTGATCCCCTTGTCCTTCGCACCAAACCAGCGGCGCGCGGCGAGGAAGCGCGGCGCGACCGTCCGCTCAAAGCCCTGGCGTTCGCGAAGCTCCAGCAAATTCTCCGGCTTGCCGGTAAGCACCAGCGTGAAAAGCTCCGGCGCCGGCGTTGGGCCGAACCGTTCCTCGGCGGCGGTCTTTTCGAGCTGGAACCAGTAGAACCCATGGCCCGGCAGCGTCAGCAGATAAGGCAGTCCGCCGACTTGCGGGAACACGCTGCCGGCGCTGAGTTCGACCGGCGTCGCGCCCTTGAACTCGCTGAGGTCGAGTTCGACGGCCTGGGGAGCACGCGACATGTTGGCGACGCAGAGCAGCACCTCCCCGTCGTGCTCGCGCAGATAGGCGAGAACCTTCCGGTTGGCCGGATACAGGAACCGCAGCGTGCCCCGGCTCAGCGCAAGCCGCCGGCGCCGTACCGCGATCATGCGGCGCGTCCAGTTCAGCAGGCTCGAAGAGGATGCGAGCTGCGCCTCCACGTTGACGCTGCTGAATCCGTAGATCGGATCCTGGATGGCAGGCAGGAACAGGCGCGCCGGATCGGCCCGGCTGAAGCCGCCATTCCGATCGGGCGTCCATTGCATCGGCGTCCGGACGCCGTCGCGGTCGCCAAGATAGATGTTGTCGCCCATGCCGATCTCATCGCCGTAGTACAGAACGGGCGTGCCCGGCATGGTGAACAGCAGCGAATTCAGAAGCTCGATCTTGCGTCGGTCGTTTTCGAGCAGAGGCGCGAGACGGCGCCGGATGCCGAGATTGATGCGCGCGCGCCGGTCATTGGCGTAGAAGCTCCAGAGATAATCGCGCTCGCGGTCCGTCACCATCTCGAGCGTCAATTCGTCATGGTTACGCAGGAAGATCGCCCATTGCGCGCCTTCCGGGATTTCGGGCGTCTGCCGCATGATGTCGGTGATGGGATGACGATCCTCCATGCCGAGCGCCATATACATGCGCGGCATCAGCGGAAAGTGGAACGCCATGTGACATTCGTCGCCCTTGCCGAAATATTCAGACGTTTCCTCCGGCCATTGGTTGGCCTCCGCCAGCAGCATCCGGTCGGGATAGCGCTTGTCGAGCGCGGCACGGATCTTCTTGATGACCTCGTGTGTCTCCGGCAGGTTCTCGCAATTCGTCCCGTCGCGCTCGATCAGATAGGGAATCGCGTCGAGTCGCAGCCCGTCGACACCCATGTCGAGCCAGTAATACATCGTGTCGATGACGGCTTCGATGACGCGCGGATTGTCGAAGTTCAGGTCCGGCTGGTGACTGTAGAACCGATGCCAGTAATAGGACTTCGCAACCGGATCGAGCGTCCAGTTCGACGTTTCCGTATCCAGGAAGATGATCCGCGCATCCTTGTAGATCTGGTCGGTGTCCGACCAGACGTAGAAATTCCGCGCCGCCGAGCCGGGCTTCGCCTGCCGGGCTTTCTGAAACCACGGATGCTGGTCCGACGTGTGGTTGATCACCAGCTCGATGATCACCCGCAATCCACGATCATGCGCCTCGCGCACGAAGCGCCGGAAATCGCGCATCGATCCGTACGAGGGATTGATGCCGCGATAATCCGCTATGTCATAGCCGTCGTCCCGCAGGGGCGACGGAAAGAACGGCATCAGCCAGATGGTGTTGGCGCCGAGGTCCCGGATGTAGTCGAGCTTCTGCGTCACGCCCTCGAAATCGCCGATCCCGGTATTGTCGGAATCGAAGAACGATTTGACGTGAAGCTGATAGATGACGGCGTCGCGGTACCAGTCCTTCTCGTTCCGGTCGATCATGCGCCAGCCCTCCACGAGGGCGGTAGAAGTTTCCAGATGGCCACCGGTCCCTGCGCCGGATCGATCGTGATCGTGTGCGTCTTGCCATAGAGAACGAAGCGATTGCCGTTCAGCAGATCCTCCGTTTCGATCGCTGCAAAATCGGGCAGATCGAATTCCCAGAGGGGCACTTCGTACTGCGTCGTATGCACGTTGTAGGGATCGAGATTGACGATCACCAGGATGCAATTATCCCGCGCCGGCGTCAGCCGCGCATAGACGAGCACCTGATCGTTGGACGACAGCAGCGGCAGGAATCCGCGCAAGTCCTGCAGAGCCGGGTTGGCATTCCGGATGCGGTTGAGTGCGCGGATGTGATCCTTGATGTTCCCCGGCCGATCAAGGTCGAAGTTTCGGATCTCGTACTTCTCGGAGTCGAGATATTCCTCGCGGCCCGGCACGGGGCGCGCCTCGCAGATCTCGAATCCCGAATACATCCCCCAGACGCTCGACAGCGTCGCCGCCAGGGTGGCGCGCACCAGATGCGCCGGGCGACCGCCTGTCTGAAGATAGTAGGGATTGATGTCGGGCGTGTTGACGAAGAAATTCGGACGATAGTAGTCGGCCATCTCGCCGGTGAGTTCGGTCATGTAGGTGACGATCTCGCTCTTCGTGTTGCGCCACGTGAAATAGGTGTAACTTTGCTGGAAGCCGATCTTGGCCAGCTTCTGCATCATCTTCGGGCGCGTGAAGGCCTCGGCCAGGAAGATGACGTCTGGCAGGGCCGAGTTCACCTCGCGGATGAGCCATCTCCAGAACGGGATCGGCTTCGTATGTGGATTGTCGACGCGGAAAATGCGCACACCCTGCTCGGCCCAGAACAGGATCACGTCACGCAGCGCGTACCAGACCCCTGGATAGCCTTCGCCGTCGAAATGAATGTTGACGATGTCTTCGTACTTCTTAGGCGGATTTTCGGCGAACTTGATCGTTCCGTCAGGCCGCCAGTCGAACCATTCGGGATGCTCCTTGATCCACGGATGATCGGGCGAACATTGCACGGCGAAGTCGAGCGCGATCTCGAGTCCATGCGCATGCGCCGCGGAGACGAGCCGCCGGAAGCTTTCGATCGTGCCGAGTTCGGGATGAACGTCCTGATGTCCTCCCGCCTCGGACCCGATGGCGTAAACGCTTCCAGGATCTTGCGGCCCGGCCGTCAGCGAATTGTTCCTGCCCTTCCGGTTCGTGCGTCCGATCGGATGGATCGGCGGGAAATAAAGAACGTCGAACCCAAGATCGCGAATGTAGGGAAGCTTGGCAACGACGTCATCGAATGTGCCGTGCCGCTCGGCATCGCCCGATTGTGAACGCGGGAACAATTCGTACCAGGCAGAGAAGCTGGCCGCGAGACGGTCGACGGAAAGTTCGAGCACGGGCGCCCGATGAGACACGCCGTGACGCGGCCCGATCCGGCTCATCAGCGCTGCGGTTTCGGCGGACAACAAGACCTCGAGCCGATCCGTCGCGCCCGCGTCGGAAATGCGCGCCCTGAGCTCGTTCGCGATGCCCGCGTCTTCTCCGTCTGCCTTCGAAGCTTCCAGCATCGTCATGGCCTCGTCGATCTCGAGGCTCACGTCCTGTCCGGCCGCTGATTTCTTCTGTGTATCCCTCCGCCACGATGCAAACGTGTCCCGCCAGGCCTCCACGGTGTAGAGGTAGCGGCCGATGTCCGGGGGCGAGAAAACGCCGGACCAACGGTCATTGTCGACGAAAGCCATGCCGGCGCGCGACCACGCGCCATCGCCTTCGGCTTTCCGCCAAAGCACGTCGGCAGCCAGCACGTCATGCCCGTCGCTGAAAATATCCGCCTCGACGGTGAACACTGCGCCGGCCTTGCATTTTGCGGCAGCGCGACCGCCGTCGATTTCAGGCGCGACGTTCTCGATGATCACCCGTCCATCTTGCGAAGGAAGCGCGGGTGCTACGGGCTTCCTTTCCGTCTTCTGCTCGGACGCGGCAGATTTCACGCGGCGGCCCTTGGCCCGCGCAGGCGGATCGAGTTCATTCATGCAACGTCCCCAAGAGCAGCCAGGGCAGGCTGTCGGCAATCTTCGCACATGCAACCTCGCCCTCGCTGTCCAACGTCGTTCCGGTCAGGAGGTTGCGCCATTTGCCGGGGGACAGCCTGAGCCTGGCCTCTCCGAAGACGTCTGAGCCCGGAATCTGCGTCAGAGGACCGCGCTTCAGCAATTCGGTGCCGGTTGGCACATGGACGACCAACCGCTCGCGTGCATACGAACGCTCGTAGGAAATTCCCATGCTGGAGGACAGAGGCTTGTAGTCTCCGAATGCATATAGATCGGGCCGCTGAGCCCTGTCCTGCAGCAACTTGTGGATCATGAACTGCTTGATGCCGCCGTCCCGCCACCGCGCCAGCAGCGAAGCCGGCGTCGCCGTGTCGCGCAACCGTTCCGCCTGACGGACGAAGTCGACGGGCCTGCGATTGTCGGGATCGACGAGTGAGAAATCCCAGAATTCACTACCCTGATAAAAGTCGGGAACTCCAGGCAGCGTTGCCTTGAGCGCCGTCCGGGCGAGGCCGTTCATCGCCCCCGCCAAAGCAACGTTGACGCCTGTTCCCTGCAGAAGCGCGAAGACGGTCGACCCCGGTGTCAGGATGGAACGAAGCCCCTCTTTTGCCCGTGTCTCATAGGCCTCATCGGGGTCGGTCCAGCTCGAACGCCGCTTGGCTTCCCGCAACGCCTTCGTGAGAAAGGCTTCGGCGCGTTCCGCAAAGGCATCGACCGATGCACGGTCCGGCGATCCATCGAGCCAGTCGAGCGGCCATGCGCCGATCAGGGTCTGCAGGATGAGATAGCGATCGTTCGCGTCTGGCCCTTCGGTCGTCTCGAGGAAGCGCCGCGTCAGGCTTTGCCAAGCGTCGGCGTCGCTGGTGAGCGCAAAGAGCCGCGCGCGTGCATCTTCTCCCCGCTTGGTATCGTGGGTCGACGTGGCAATCATGGCAGCGGGCCAATGCTCGGCCCGATGCGTGACGCCACGGTCGAATTCATCGCGGGACAGGCCGAAGCGATCCGGGTCGCTCCCCACTTCGTTGAGCGCGAGCCAGGGCACATGCCGGTAAAACAGCGTGTCTTCGAGACTCTTCGCCATGACCGGGCCGGTCAGCTGCTCGATCCGAAGACGCGCACGCCGCGCAAGCTCGGGCGATCCGGCATCGCGCGCGCCAACCAGCACCTCCCGCAGAAACGCGAGAGCACCTTCGTCGCCGGGCAGAATATGGGCGCGAGCGGCCACCATCGTTTCATCGACGAGCACCGCATCGGCCTCGTCCGCTCCAGCCGCGCCCGCATAGGTGCGGTAAACCGGCAGGCTGACCACGAAGGCCGCCACGGCGCGGGCCAGCGCAGCCGAGCCCAGGTCGCGCGTATCGCGATGCATGTTCGACAAGGCCGCGAGATCGCGCACGATGGCCCCGCTTTCCGAGCCAAAGCTGCGCTCCAGCACCATCTTCTTCGCGGCGATCAGCGCATCGTGATACGTCTCGCGGACGCCCACGACATCGCGGTAGGTTTCGTCGATCTTGGCACGGGCCGAACGATCGAGCAGCAGGCCATCGATCTCGTTCAAGGCGTCATAACCGGTCGTGCCCGCGATCGGCCAGCGCCGCATCTCTTCGCCCGGCTCCAGAATCTTCTCCGCAACGATGTAAAAGCCAGGCCCCACGGCAGACTGCAGCATTTCGAGATAGGCTCCAGGATCGGCGAGACCGTCGATGTGATCGACCCTGAGCCCATCGATCTTGCCGTCCTGCACCAGTCGAAGGATCAGCGCATGCGTCATGTCGAAGATACGGGGATCTTCGACACGAACGCCGCCCAGCGTGTTGATCTCGAAGAAGCGTCGATAGTTGAGCTCGGATCCCGCCAGTCGCCAGAAGGCCAGCCGATAGGATTGGCGGCCGATCAGCGCGTCCAGCGTGTCGATGCTCCCCGAGACGTCGGCGAGCATCTCCTCGATGGCCGAGGCAATATTCTCCTCGCCCGCCAGAGCCGAAAGTCCCCGCTCGAGCGAGCTCGCGCGCGCGGGCGCATCCGGCATGTCGACGATGGTCACATAGGCGCGCGCCAGCCGTTCCAGAGCAGCAGCCGCACGCGTGTCGCTTCCCAGCCGCAACAGGGCTGCGTGCAACAGACCGCCGTATTCGCGCGGACACACGGGGAAGATCGAATCGTGGTGACGGATGACGAACGCGCCGCGTTTCGCGTCGAAATCGAGCTTCAGGTCACCGGCCCGCAGAGCGTCGCCATAAGGCGCGCCGAGAACGGGAAGCATGAGCTTTCCACCCGCGCCGTCGCGACGCCAGTCGATGTCGAAGACGTCCGCGTAGGGCGACTCCTGCCCCCATTGCAGCACCGAGAACCAGAACGGATTCTCGGCGCCTATGCCCATGTGGTTGGGCACGATGTCGACGATGAGCTTCAAGCCCTGCGCATGCAGCTCCGAGACGAAAGCCTCGAAGGCGTCTTCGCCGCCGAGTTCCGGATTGACGATGCGGGGATCGACGACGTCGTAACCATGCGTCGAGCCTGGCTGTGCCGCCTGGATGGGTGACGCATAGACGTGCGAGATTCCAAGTTGCGCGAGATAGGGAAGGATCTCGCGCGCCATGTCGAAGGTGAAGCCCGCGTGGAACTGCAATCGATATGTCGCGCGAGGCGGCGGCGCGGCAAGCTGCGCCTCGCGCGCCCGCACGGCTCTCCCCTCCGCAGCCATCAGCGCCCCGGCCTGCGCCAGCGCGCCACCCGAAGCTCCGAATGTCTCGATCGACTGACTGAGCCGTCGGCGCCAGTTCGGGTGCCCATCCGACGGCCCGGGCAGATTGGCCTGGTTGAGTTCATCCAGCACGTCCTCGCATTGAACGGCGAGCAACACGGACGGTGCGCGGGCAAGGTAGCGGAGCGCGTCATTGCGGGCGGCTTTGGGATCATCCAGAGCCCCGCTCAGCTTTTCACCCTGGAGAGCGCTTTGCCAGTTCTCGACGTCGCGCCGTCGCGCTGCATGCTCGCGATTGGCCAGGCTCTCGTCATAAACTCCGAAGCAGGATCGCAGGTCGATGTCATAACCGCGAACCCACCCCTTGAAGGTCGGCAGA
>JAQGJH010000006.1 GCA_028290705.1 Hyphomicrobiales bacterium | reverse complement strand
GAACTGGTGATCTACAAGGAGCGCGCCTCGGCGTTCTTCGGCACGCCGCTGATCGCACATCTGCGCCGTCTCGGCGTCGAAAGCCTGATCATCTGCGGCGAGAGCACGTCGGGATGCGTGCGTGCATCGACGGTGGATGCCTATTCCTACGGCTTCCACAACGTGCTTGTGGAAGAGTGCACCTACGACCGCTCGATGCTGAGCCACAAGGTCAATCTGTTCGACCTGCATCACAAATATGCCGACTTGATGCACATCGAGGACGTTCTCGCGCATCTCGAGAAGTCGCAGCGCAAGGCGGCCTGATCCGTCGCATCAGAATGACCAGGGGGCATGCGCGCCGGTCGCGCGTGCCCCTTCTTCATTCCTGCTCGGTGCGCACCATCGGGGCGAGCCCGAGCTTGTCGAAAAGCGCGACCCGATGTGCATCGGCATAGCGCAAGGCATTCAGGTGCTGGGGTGAGCCGTAGGGCAGGCGCTGCATGCGGCGGAACAGAGACTCGACCCAATGCAGCTCGCCCAGCACGTCTGCCGGGTCGGCGCCCGTGGCAATCCAGGTGGATGTCCAGGTCTCGGTCCAGTCGGCGAGTTCGTCCTGGATGCTCGTCTCTCCGAGCATCGTCTCGTGCTGGGCCGAGCCGTAGGGCAAGGCGGCTGCGCGCTCGTAGCGACGCATGGCGATGACCGCGTCGGCCAGATCGCCTTCGGGATCGGTTCTGCCGCGGGCCCATTCTATGCACTGGGCGAGGCTCTTGGTTGTCACGGACATGCTCCTGATGGCGGGCCAGCGGAATGCGTCCCGAATAATCTAGGGCGGCGTGCGACCGCGCGCCAGCGGAGCATTGCCACCTATCGCACAGAGCTTCGCTGACCGCTTGCGCTGGCTTCGCTCAACGGTCAAACTCCCGCCTCGAAAGCCCGGATACAGGGCTGCAGGAGGATGCAATGACCAATCACGAAGGTTCGCAGCAGGACCCGGTCGCCGATGTCGACGATGATCCTCATGTCAAGGTTTCGCGACTTCCTCCCTTGCCCAAGCCGCTGGACCCGCTCGTCGCCCAATTGTTCGACGACACGCGCAAAAGGGGCGGGCACATCCTCAATCTGCACAAGACGAACGGGCACGCGCCGAAGCTCTCCCGCGCCAAGCGGCCGTTCACTTATGCGCTTCGCAACGAATGCGACACTCCCCGCATCTTTCGCGAGATCGCCATTTGCCGGACGGCGATCAACGTGGAATGCCCTTACGAACTGCATCACCACCATCCCTTCGCGCTTCAGGCGGGGCTGAACGAAACCCAGTTCGAGGCTCTGAAGGATTGGCGGGCCCAGGCTCAGTTGTTCGAGCCGGCCCAAAGGGCCGTGCTGGCCTATGTGGACGAGTTGACCTTGCAGAAGGGCGCGGTCTCGGACGAGACGTTCGCGGAACTCGCACGGCACTTCAACGCCCAGGAGATCGTCGAGATCACCTATAATTCGACCTCCTATTATGCGAGCGGCCTCTACATGAAGGCGCTGGGCATTCAGCCGGATGCGGCCCACAAGAAGGCGGCGCCGGGCAAGTTCTGACCCCAGCGGGCGCGGCGTGGATTGTTGAAACCGACGGCGAAACGTTGCAAAAGGGCGGGACCCGTCCCGCTCCGGCCGGATGCCCTTTGCCTGGAAGTCGAATCCATGTCCCAAGCTCTTCGCGTCGGCATTGCCGGTCTCGGCACCGTCGGCGCTTCCGTCATCCGGCTGCTCGACCGGCAGAGCCAGGCGCTTGCCGCACGCAGCGGACGGTCGATCACCGTCACGGGAGTCTCGGCGCGTGACCGCAGCCGCGAGCGCGGCGTCGACGTCGCGGGCATCGACTGGTTCGACGATCCGGTCTCGCTGGCCCGGAGCGACAAGATCGATCTGTTCGTCGAACTCATCGGCGGCGACGAAGGGCCGGCCCGCGCTTCCATCGAGGCGGCGCTGGCATCCGGCAAGTCGGTGGTGACGGCCAACAAGGCGCTGCTGGCCAAGCACGGCATGAGCCTCGCCCGGCTCGCCGAGGAGAAGAATGTCGCGCTGGCTTTCGAGGCTTCGGTCGCGGGCGGTATTCCGATCGTCAAAACCCTGCGCGAAGGCCTGGCGGGCAATTCGATCGAGCGCGTCTATGGCAGTCTCAATGGCACCTGCAACTACATCCTGTCCCGGATGGAGCTCGAGGGCCTGTCCTTCAAGGATTGTCTCGCGGATGCGCAGCGCCTCGGCTATGCGGAAGCCGACCCGACCTTCGACATCGGCGGCTTCGATACGGCCCACAAGCTCGCCATTTTGACGTCGCTGGCCTTCGGCACGGCCATCGACGCCGAGGCCGTGCATGTGGAAGGCATCGAGTCGATCACGCTGGCGGATCTGAAATCGGCCGACGAACTCGGCTATCGCATCAAGCTTCTGGGGGTTGCGCAGCGGACCGCCGGCGGCATTGAGCAGCGGGTGCATCCCACCATGGTGCCGAAATCTTCCGCCATCGCGCAGGTGATGGGCGTCACCAATGCTGTGACGATCGATGCCGACGCCGTCAAGGAATTGACGCTGGTGGGTCCTGGCGCGGGCGGAGACGCCACCGCTTCGGCTGTCGTGGCCGACATCGCCGACATTGCCAAGGGCATTCGCAGCGCGCCTTTCGGCCTGCCTGTCTCGGCGCTGGAGGCGGCGGCCCGGATCCCGGTGCAGCGGCACGAGGGTGGTTACTACATCAGGCTCACGGTCCACGATCGTCCCGGCGCGGCGGCGGCGATCGCGACCCGCATGGCCGAGCGGCATATCTCGCTCGAAAGCATCATGCAGCGGAATCCCCCGGCCCGGCGCGGCGCTCCGCCGTCGGACAAGCCCGTGCCTGTCGTGCTGATCACCTATGCGACGTCGGAAGGAACGATCCGGCAGGCGCTCGAAGCGGTGCTGGCCGACGGCTATATCGCCGAAAAGCCGCAGGTGATCCGCATCGAGCGGGAGTGACGCGCGACGCCCGCCCCGTGCCATAGTGCCGGCATGACGCCGCCTCTCCCCCTGGATTCGCCTGCCCGCCATCCGGTCGCTCCCGGGCGACCGTTCCTGGGCGTCGAGGCGAGCGTTCAGGGGCGCGCCTGGCGAGACAGGCTCGACATCGAAGGGCAGGGCAGGGCGCAGGCGATCGCACAATTGCATGGTCACTCCGACCTGCTGTCGCGCGTGCTGGCGGCGCGCGGCGTCGATGCCGAGACTTGCGCCGCCTATCACGACCCGACGATCCGCAGCCTCATGCCCGATCCATCGGTGCTGGTTGACATGGACGCCACGGTGGAGCGGCTCGTCCGGGCCATCAAGACGTCCGAGAAGATCGCGATTTTCGGGGATTACGACGTCGATGGCGCCTGCTCCTCGGCGCTGCTTGCGTCCTACCTGGAAAGTTGCGGCTGTCCCTACGTCATCCACATTCCCGACCGTCTGTTCGAGGGGTATGGACCTAATGTCGACGCCATTCGGGCGCTGGCGGCGGATGGGGCGGGCCTGCTCGTCACGGTCGATTGCGGCACGACGAGTTTCGAACCCATCGAGGAAGCAAAAAAGCTCGGGCTAGACACGCTGGTGATCGATCACCATCAGGCGCCCGAGCGCCTGCCGCCCGCCCTGGCCATCGTCAACCCGAACCGGCTCGACGACCTTTCTCACCTGGGACATCTCTGCGCGGCCGGCGTCGTCTACATGGTGCTGGTCGCCCTGCACCGCGCGCTTCGGCAGGACGGTTTTTGGGGCGACGCGAGGCCAGCCCCCGATCTGTTGGCGGATCTCGACCTGGTGGCTCTGGCGACCGTCGCCGACGTGGTGCCACTGATCGGCCTGAACCGCGCCTTCGTGACCAAGGGGCTGGCGGTGATGCGGGCGCGAGGTCGGCCTGGCCTGCGGCAATTGCTCGACGTGGCGCGCGCCGACGGTCCGCCGCGGCCCTATCATCTCGGCTTCCTGATCGGACCGCGGATCAATGCCGGCGGCCGGATCGGCGATGCCGCCCTCGGCGCCAAGCTGCTGCTCATGAAGGATGACATCAAGGCGGGCGAGATCGCCGTCGAACTCGATCGCCTGAATCGCGAGAGACAGGCCATCGAGGTCGGGACACTGGCGGAAGCCGAGGCGGAGGCGCTGCTGGCGCTGGGACTCGAAGAACAGGGCGCGTGCGTCGTAACCGCGGGCGAGGGCTGGCACCCTGGCATCGTCGGGCTGGTGGCCGCGCGGCTGAAAGAGAAATTTCGACGGCCGGCCTTCGCCATCGCGTTCAACGGAGAGATCGGCACCGGTTCGGCGCGTTCCATCGTCGGCGTCGACCTCGGCCGCGTGGTGCGCGCGGCGGTCGACAGCGGGCTGCTGGTCAAGGGTGGCGGCCATGCCATGGCGGCGGGCCTGACCATCGAAAAGGCCAAGCTGGGGGCGTTCCGGGCCTATCTCGAAGAGCGGCTGACGGACATCGTCACCCGCGCCCGGCACGCGGATTCGTTGCTCGTCGATGCCGCCGTGACCGCGGGCGGCGCGAATGCGGAACTCTGCGGGATGATCGAGCGCGCGGGGCCGTTCGGCTCCGGCAATCCGGAACCCGTGTTCGTGCTGCCCAACCATCGCATCGTGCGGGCGACGGAGGTCGGGACCGGGCATGTGCGGGTGCGGGCCGTCGCGGGAGACGGCGCGGGAATCGACGCCATTGCGTTCAGGGCCGGTGACACGGCGCTGGGCGCGGCTTTGCAGAAGGCGGTCGGCGGGCCGGCGCATCTGGCCGGGACCTTGTCGGTGGATCGCTGGGGCGGGAACGAGCGCGTTCAGATGCGGCTCATCGACATGGCGATCCCCGAACGAGCGCGGGTGTGAAATTGCGCCGGGATGGCGATCAAATCACATCGGTTTGGCTTGCCAGACCAGAACGAGCCCTCTATACCTCCGCCGGTCTACAGGGCATCGCTCTTCCAAGCGCCCCTGCAGCCGCTGCGCCCATCGTCTAGCGGTCTAGGACGTCGCCCTTTCACGGCGAAAACAGGGGTTCGATTCCCCTTGGGCGCACCAAACTCTCTGCTCATCTCTGTCAGGCCTGCGCTTCGGCGCGGACCCGGATGTATTGCAACCCCGGCTCGACAATGGCTTGCGCCAGTCTCTCGAGCGCGGC
>JAQGJH010000146.1 GCA_028290705.1 Hyphomicrobiales bacterium | reverse complement strand
ATTCGTGTATTTCTTGGCGATGGAGATGACGAGACGCAGGTTGGCCTCGACCATTTCCTTCTTGGCCTGCCGGGCTTCGCGCTCGCCCTTCTGCACCATCTGGACGATCTTGCGGAACTCGAGAATTTCGAGGCCCGTCTCCGTCGCCAGCGCATGAATGTCGCCGCGCAGGTTCTTGATCGGATCCTTTTCCTTCGCGATAAAGTCCTTCCAGCCGCGCGTGCCGAGCTTGCCGACACGCAGCAGCCACTTCGGATCGAGTTCGGAGTTCTGGTAGTTCTTCAGAAAATCCTCGCGGCCGACACCGTGCGACTCGCCGAGCCGCATCAGCTTGGTCTCGAGACCGATCAGCCTTTTGTTGATGTCGTACAACTGCTCCACCAGCGCATCGATGCGGTTCTGGTTGAGCGACAGCGACTTCACGTCAGTGACGATTTCCTTCTTGAGCGTCTTGTACTTGCGCTCCTGCGCCGGAGTCAGCGTCTCGTTCTTGAGCTTGTTCTCGACGTTCTGGTCCTGCAGCCGGCGCAACTTTTTGTAGGCGTCGGCGATACGATCGAACGTGTCGAGCACTTTCGGCTTCAATTCGGCTTCCATCGCCGAGAGAGACACGGAATTTTCCATGTCCTCGTCGTCGTCGAAGGCGTCCTCGGGAATGGGCGCTTCGCCGTCCAGGCCCGGCGGCGGCGTGCGCGGCGCTGTCGCGGGCGCGATGTCGCCGGCCGTGTGGTCGATCTTGGGCGTGTTCTTGCCGTCGGGACCCGCGTAGGTGGCCTCGAGATCGATGATGTCGCGCAGCAGAACCTTGCCGTCGTTGAGTTCGTCGCGCCAGATGATGATGGCCTGGAAGGTCAACGGACTCTCGCAGAGGCCCGCGATCATGGCTTCGCGGCCGGCCTCGATGCGCTTCGCGATCGCGATTTCACCTTCGCGCGACAGCAACTCGACCGAGCCCATCTCGCGCAGGTACATGCGCACGGGATCGTCGGTGCGGTCGGCCGGCTCCGAAGAACGGGTCGCCACCACGGGCGCGGGGCGGGCCACGTCGACGAGATCGGTGCTCTCGGCCTCTTCTTCCTCGGCGGCGGCTTCTTCGCCACCCTCGCCTTCTTCGGCCTCTTCGGCCTCCGACACGGTAATGCCCATTTCATTGAGCATGGAATAAATGTCTTCGATCTGGTCCGACGATACCTCTTCGGACGGCAACACCGCATTCAATTCGTCATGGGTGACGTAGCCACGCTTTTTGGCGAGCTTGATCATCCGCTTGACGGCGGCATCGGAAAGGTCGAGCAACGGGCTGTCGGACGTATCCGGGACTGCGCCTTCGCCTTCGCGCTTCTCTTCGTCCTTTTTCGCCATTCTAAACTCCATCGCGCCGTTGCCGGCCGGTCTTGCCTTCTGGCCTCTGGCGCCACGTTCCAGAGCAAGGCCCGGACGGGGGCCCACATCTCGAATCGCACTGCCACACATTTGGCCTGATCGGCATTAAACGTGCCTTAACTAAACAAATACTCGCCGGAGGGCGAATCTGACCCGCAACGCGGGGTCGACAGTCAAAGTCGCCGTGCCTGACGGGCTCACAGGGCCTGCCCCTGGCGTCCGGAGGAAAGACCAAAACCTTCCACCGCCGCCTCGCGACCCTCGATCCCGGTGAGTTCCGCCTGAATTTCGCGCAACCTTGCGAGGTTCTGCTCGTTGGCTTCCTCGCCGAGCGCTCTTTCTGCGGATTTCAGTTCCCTATGTAGCGCCCGGGCGCGGCGATGCAAGGCCAGTGCCTGTTGCAAAACGCGCTCGGCGTCAAGCTCCGCGGCCTCCGGCTTGATGCTCCAAGGGTAGGGTTGGGCCGCCGTTTCGATCAATTCGCGGGTAGATTGCAGGCCGCAGGCATCGACTGCGAGCCGCAACTCGACGAAGTCGGCAAAAGTTTCCGCCGCCAGAGCCGTCAGTGCCGCCTTGAGCTTTTCGGCGTCGCGGCTGGTGAATTCCACCTCGGCCAGGTCCTCCAAGTGCCGGGCCAGCAGCCCGGGGTGGTGCAGAACGTTGACCAGGATCTCGGCCTCGCGCCTTGGAATGCCCGCGCCCCGGGAAAACACCTGGCTGTGCGCCAGGCTGGGGCTGATGGAGGGCGGCGAGAACAGATACCCGGCCGGCTGCCCGAAGTCGCGCTTCGAAAATTTGCCGCCTCCCCCTTGGGCGGGCCGCCCAGACCATTTGCCGCCGCCCCGGCCGCGCCCGCTCGCGCCCCCCGGTTGCCGGCCCTGCATGGCGTCCAGCCGCGCCATGATCTCGTCGCGGTAATATTTCCGGAGCGTCTCGTCCTTGATCTCTTTGACGAGATCGGACAAACGCCGCTCCAGCGCGGCTCGCCGCTCCGGCGTATCCAGCGGCCCGGCTTCGGCCTCGCGCGTCCAGAGCACGTCGACCAGCGGCTTGGCTCCGCCCAGAACCTCCGCGATGGCCGTCTGCCCGCCCGATCGCGCCAGATCGTCGGGGTCCTGCCCCTCAGGCAGGAAGGCGAAGCGCAATGATTTGCCCGGACCGATCAGCGGCAGCGCCGTGTCGATGGCGCGATGGGCCGCCTTGCGGCCGGCGCGGTCGCCGTCGAAGCACAGGACCGGCTCCTCACCCATCCGCCAGAGCAGGTCGCACTGATCCGCCGTCAGGGCGGTTCCCAGAGGGGCGACGACGTTGGGAAACCCCGCGACGGTCATCGAGATGACATCGACATAGCCCTCGACCGCGATGATCGAACCGCGATCGTGCGCGGCCTTGCGGGCATTGTGGTGGTTGTACAGCACCGAGCCCTTGTGAAAGAGCGGGGTCTCGGGCGAATTCAGGTATTTGGCGCTCACCTCCTTGTCGAGCGCCCGCCCCCCGAAGGCGATGACGTGGCCTGCCCGGTCGCAGATCGGGAACATCACCCGGTCGCGGAATCGATCGTACGGCACGGGGATCTCGTCGCCGTGCACCAGCAGGCCCGCCTCGCACATGGTCTCGACGCTCGCCCCCTTCGAGGCGAGATGTTCTCGCAGCGCGTATCTCTCGTTGGGCGAATAGCCGATACGAAACTGCTTCTGGGCGGCGGCTCCGAGGCCACGGTCCGCGAGATAGCCGCGGGCGCGCGCACCCGCCCTGCCCTGCAATTCCGTCTCGAAGAAAGCCGCGGCGAGTTCGAGAACCTCCGTGAGGGTGGCGCGGCGCTGCTCGCGGGCGCGCGTCTCCGGCGTCTCGGTCGGCAGCGCCAGACCTGCCTCCGCCGCAAGTCTTTCCACCGCTTCGGGAAAGGTCAGGCCTTCGGTTTCCATGACGAAGTCGAAGACGTTGCCGTTGCGGCCGGACGAGAAGTCGAACCACGCCATCTTCTGGTCGTTGACGAAGAATGACGGGGACTTTTCGGACGTGAAGGGCGACAGGCCCTTGAACTCGCGTCCCGCCTTGGTCAGCTTCACGCGCCGGCGCACGACCTCCGACACCGGAAGCCGCGCCTTGATCTCATCGAGAAAGGACGGTGTGAATCGCATGGGGGCTCGCGTTAGATAACACCAGTATAGAATGCGAAGCCCGCGGGAACAAACACGAAACCCTTGTTCCCGCTATCCACAGGCGAGCCTCCGTCTCACCCGTTCAGCGCCGCCTTCACCTGCTGGCTCGCCTTGGCGAAGTCCATCTGTCCGGTGTACTTGGCCTTGAGGCTCGCGACCACCTTGCCCATGTCCTTCATGCTGGCCGCGCCCGTCTCCGCGATGGCGGTGTCGATGGCAGCCTTCATCTGGGCGTCGTCGAGTTGCGCCGGCAGGAACTCGGAAATGATCGCGATTTCCTCGCTTTCCTGCGTGGCCAGGTCGGTGCGTCCGGCCTTTTCGTAAATCCCCAGCGACTCCTGGCGGCTCTTCACCATCTTCTGGAGCAGCGCCAGAATGTCCTCGTCCGATACGGTCTTGCCCTGCCCGCGCGCCTCGATGTCTCGATCCTTCAGAGCCGCCTGGATCATCCGAACCGTGGCGAGCCGGCGCTTGTCTCCGGCCTTCATCGACTCTTTCATCATCGTGGTGAAACGCTCGCGCATGACAGATCTCCCAGGCCGCCCCTGTGCAAAACATGGCGGCGAAATTGATAACCGACTGATAAGTCTCAGCCTTCGAACTAGCCCGCGGGGTTGACGATCAACGTCCGCTCGCCTAGCTTCCGCGCGAGCCAAAACCCTGCGACAAGACCCCGGACCCGCGCCCGTTTTGACCGACCGGCGCAAACCCAAACTCTCGAATTCAACCGCCCGGCCGCGCCCGCGATCTCACGCGCCGCGCCCGCTCGCGCGAACCACGGTGTAGAGCCATGACCACGCCCGTTCAAGACAAAGCCGCCCAGCACGCCCAGAATGGCGACGGCTGGACCACGCCCGTCCAGACCGCCGTTCTGGTTCTTGCCGACGGCACGGTGATCGAGGGCTTCGGCCTCGGAGCCACGGGCCATTCGGTCGGCGAAGTGTGCTTCAACACCGCCATCACGGGTTACCAGGAAATCCTGACCGATCCGTCCTATTCCGGCCAGATCGTCACCTTCACCTTCCCGCACATCGGCAACGTCGGAACGAACGACGAAGACATCGAGACCGTCAACATGGCGGCGGACGCGGGCATCCGCGGCGTCGTCGTGCATGCGCCGATCACCGATCCGGCGAACCATCGCGCGACGCGTCACTTCGATCAGTGGCTGAAGTCCCGCGGCATCGTCGGGATGAGCGGCCTCGACACGCGGGCGCTCACCGCGCTGATCCGCGAAAAAGGCATGCCCAACGCGGTCATCGCCCATGCGCCGGACGGCAAGTTCGACATCGAGGCGCTGAAAGCCGAGGCGGCGGCCTGGCCCGGAATCGACGGCATGGATCTCGTGCCGGGCGTCACCACGACACAGCGCTACGGCTGGACCGAGGGGACGTGGAAACTTGGCGAAGGCTACGGCCCGGCGGGTGACGCCAAATACAAGGTCGTGGCCATCGATTATGGCGTGAAGCGCAACATCCTGCGGCTTCTGACGGATGCCGGCTGCGACGTCACGGTCGTGCCCGCGACCGCCAGCGCCGAGGACATTCTGGCGCTGAAGCCCAACGGCGTGTTTCTGTCGAACGGCCCGGGCGACCCGGCCGAAACCGGCAAATATGCCGTGCCGGTCATCCGCGAATTGCTCGACAAGAAGGTGCCGACCTTCGGCATCTGCCTCGGCCACCAGATGCTGGCGCTCGCCGTCGGAGCCAGGACCGAGAAGATGCATCAGGGGCACCACGGCGCAAATCATCCGGTCAAGGATTTCACCACCGACAAAGTGGAAATCGTCTCGATGAACCACGGCTTCGCGGTGGATCCCAAAACCCTGCCGGCAAACGCCGTCGAGACGCATCGCTCGCTGTTCGACGGGTCGAATTGCGGCATCTCGCTGACCGACCGCCCCGCCTTTTCGGTCCAGCATCACCCCGAGGCGTCTCCCGGCCCGCGCGACAGCCATTATCTCTTCCATCGGTTCGTCGAAATGATGGACGGCAAGACGCCGGCGGCCCCGGCCACTTCGCCCGCACCCAAAAGCTGAGGCGCGACATCGCGCGCCATGCCATGCTATGGCGCAAGAGCCCGGCGGATCTGATCAGCCGGGCCATCGGGCGGAGCATCCATGAACTGGCGTGAATTCTGGAACGGCTCGCATGCGATCTACGTGAACGAGCGCCATCAGGCGCTTCACTATGACCGCATCGCGAAGGACATTGCGGCGCTCGTGCCCACGCCCGACGCATGCGTGCTCGATTACGGTTGCGGCCAGGCCGAATCCGCCGATCTCGTCGCCCGCAGATGCGGCATGCTCTATCTTTACGACGCCGCTCCTAACGTGCAGGAGCGCCTTCGCCTGCGCTTTGGGCGTGACGACCGCATCGTCGTGCTTTCCACCGCGGCCCTCGAGGCGCTGTCTGATCATTCGCTCGACATGATCGTGGCGAATTCGCTCATCCAATATCTGACCCATGCGGAGTTCGAGAGCCTTCTGGCGCTGGCGCACCGCAAGCTGAAGCCGACAGGAAAGCTCGTCGTTGCCGACGTGATCCCGGCGGACGCCACGGCGGTGGACGACGTGAAGGCCCTTCTGGGTTTCGCCTGGCAGGGCGGATTTCTCGTTGCAGCGGGCGTCGGACTCGTCTCCACCTTTTTCTCGGACTATCGCAAGCTGCGCGAACAGATCGGCCTGACCCGCTATGCCCAGCAGGACATCGAGACCTTGTTCTCGGCCCATGCGTTCAAGGCGACGCGCACGCACCCGAACATCGGGCACAATCAATCGCGCATGATGTTCGTCGCAACGCCGATCTGACGATCACTCCAGCACGATGGCGGCGACGAGACGTCCATAGTCAGGTTCTCCGCGATGCACGCTGCGGCGGTAGGAGTAAAAACGCGCGTCGTCCGCGTAAGTATCCTGGCCAAGATCTTCGAACCGGCCGACTCCAGCCTCACGCAGGCGCAGACCGATGAAGCCCGGCAGGTCGAACAGCGAATGCCCTGGCTTTCCGGACTCGTGGAAGAACGCGGCGTAGTCGGCAGCGACTGCGACGAAGCGGTCCCGGAACTCCGGCCCAACCTCGTAGGAGGCGCGCGCAATCGTCGGCCCCAGCGCGACTTCGATGCCGGGTCGCGACGCGCCAGCCTCTTCCATCGCCTGCAGCGTCGATTCGAGAACGCCGGTCAGCGCCCCCTTCCAGCCCGCATGCGCCGCCCCGATCACGCCTGCGCCGACGTCGCGGAACAGGAGAATGCCGCAGTCGGCGCCCGTCACGCCGAGCGCCAGGCCGCGCCGGCGCGTCACCAGAGCGTCGCATTTCGGCCGCTCGCCCGAAAAAGGCGCGTCGACGATCAGGCAATCGGGCGAATGCACGAGATAGGGAACGAGAAAGCGTTCGGGCGTCACGCCCAGAGCGTCGGCCATCAGCGCCCGGTTTTGCGCGACGCGGTCCGCATCGTCGCGCGAGCCCGTGCCGCCATTGAGGGACGCGTACACGCCCGTCGAGACGCCACCTTGGCGCGTGAAAAAGGCATGCCGCACGCCCCCATCCGCCAGGAGACCGGACTGCAGCGCGAACGACATGGCCTCAGACATCGGGAACCTCGCGCACGAAACCTGGCAACACCCCGCTGCCGCGCGGCACCACGGCCAGCGCCTTGAACAGGCTGCCCATGCCGTGCGATTTCACCCCGCCGGGCCCGACGAACGTTTCCGACGTGACGAGTCGCTCGAAGGCCTGGTCGATGGCGCGCGCCTGTTCGATCGTCGCGTTGCGCTTGAGCGCCGTCGCGCGCTGGTCGAGCCCCAGACGCATCAGAAACTCGCCCTGCGTTGCCGGTCCCAAAACATCCGCGCCCGCGGCCTGCGCGGAACGCGTCAACGCGGCGAAATCGACATGCGCCGTCAGGTCGATCTCACCGGGTTCTCCCAGCGGATCGACCGACCGATGGTTCTTCAAAGCCTGCAGCGTTTCGCCGAGCCCTGTCTCGACGTGTCCATAGTCGATGATCAGCGCAGCACACCCCTGCTGTGCGATGCGTTGCGCGATCACGTTCATGATCTGATGCGACATCGGACTGATTTCGAGCACGCTGCCCTCGGGCGCCTCCGCCATCAGATAGGGCTCGGGCTCGCTCGACACGCCGAAGCCCAGCGCGCCGGTCTCGGTCAGCCCGACGAGACGCTGACGCCATCCGCCGCCCGTCCGGACGTAATGGCGCACCGGCAGCGCATCGAAGAATTCGTTGGCGATGACGATGGCCGGCCCCTCCGGCACGTCCTCGATGCTGGCATGCCAGCTTGCCGGTACGCCCGATGCGGACAAGGCACGCTTCTGCGCCTCCATCAGTACCGGACTGGTCTCGACCAGATGCGCATGGATCGCGCTGCGAAAGGCTGGGGCCACGCGCGCCGCACGCAAGGCGTCGGCCATCAGCGTTCCGCGCCCGGGGCCGAGTTCGATCAGCGCGACGCGCCCGGGCGAGCCCAGCGCGGTCCAGGCCTCCACGGCCCAGATGCCGATCAATTCGCCGAACATCTGCGACACTTCGGGCGCCGTGATGAAATCGCCCGACGCCCCGAAGGGATCGCGCGTGGTGTAGTAGCCATATTGCGGATGGCCGAGCGCCACCGCCATGTAGGTCTCGACCGTCAGCGGGCCGTCCTGCAGGATCGACTCGCGCAGGATCTTCGAGAGTTTGCTCATGCGGCCTGCTCCATGCGACTCCGGCGTGCGTAGGCCACGAAGCCGAGGCCCGCGAAAATCAGCGGGAGCGAAAGCAGCATCCCCATCGTGGCGCCGCCGAACAGGAAGCCGAGCTGCGGATCGGGCTCGCGATAAAATTCGCAAATGATGCGCGCGACCCCATACCCGATCGCGAACAGCCCCGTGACGAGCCCGGGCCGGCGCAACGCGCCCATTCGCACCGCCACCTGCAGCACGATGAGAAGAACGAGTCCTTCGAGCGCAGCCTCATAGAGCTGGCTTGGATGCCGCGGCAACGGGCCTGCATCCGGAAAGACCATCGCCCACGGCACGTCGGAGGGGCGCCCCCACAACTCAGGCTTGATGAAATTGGCAATGCGGCCGAGCAGGATCCCGATCGGCGTCACGGCGGCGCAGAGGTCCGCGACGGACAGCACCGGAACCTTGTGACGCCGCGCGAACAGATAGATCCCGAGCGTCGCGCCCGCGAGCCCGCCATGGAAAGACATGCCGCCCTGCCAGACGGCGGGAATCTCCGCCGGATTCGCGGCGAAATGCGCGAAATTGTAAAACAGCACGTAGCCGATCCGCCCACCGACGACGACGCCCAGCGCGGCATAGACCAGAAGATCGTCGAGGCTCACGACCGCGGGCCGCGGCCTGCCTCCCCAATAGGCGTCCGTCGCCGCAATGCGGCGCGCCAGCCACCAGCCGAGCACCAGTCCCGCGATATAGGCCAGCGCATACCAGCGGATCGGCAGTGGGCCAATGTTGATCAGCACTGGATCGATGACGGGATAGGGCAGGACGAGTGTAGGCATCGGCTCCTTCCGGCGGCGCGGCGCAGGGCGCGCGCCGCAACCTGATGCGACGCTCGCGTGGCGCGGTCAAGGCGAGGCGTAGCTGCTGCCCTGGCCAGGCCCTTGCGCCACCGCGCCGCAAAGGCCATGTGAGGAAGCCACGAACCCAATCCGAGAGCCAGAGCGATGCCCCAGACCCGCAGTCCCCTCCTCGATGACGTCGCCCGCCTCGTCACCGATGCCGCCGGCCTCGCTCAGGGGGTGCGCCGTGAGGCGGAGACCATCGCCCGGACTCAATTGGATCGCCTGCTCTCGACCATGGACGTGGTGTCGCGCGAGGAATTCGAGGCCGTGCGTGAGATGGCCCTGCTGGCGCGGGAGGAAAACGACAGGCTCGAGGCTCGCATCGCCGCGCTCGAGGCTGCGGCTTCATCCACGACCGCGGCAACCCCGACGGCTTCCGACAACGATCCGTCCATCTGATCGCATCCCTCCTCCACTGAGACGCCCTGACCGTGCGAAGCCTGGCTGCGCGCGGAGCACACCTGCGTTTGACGCGATCCATCCGCGGCGAATTGACTCAACCCGCGTCTCACCTGTGGACACCTCCCGCGACGGCATGGACGCGAGGGCGCGAATCCTTGAGCGTGCAACCGGTCGGACGCGCTTCTAGGTGTTCGACAACTACCGCGTATAGTCGGATAGCGAGTTGATTCGTCGGGATCTTCAGCCAAGCGGCAAGAACTCGCGAAAGTTGCTTCGCCCCGGTTCGCGCGCCGCGTCAGTCGAGAGTCTCACCGCGTTCAGCCCTCCGCTTCCGAGGCTTCAATCAATGTCATTCATGCAACTCGAAATCGAACGCGCCGAACATCCGGTCGATGTCGTCGAGCGCATCGCATCGAGTAACGAATGGTCTTTCGACCGCGACGACGACGACGAGATTTCAATCTCGGTCGGCGGCGGCTGGACGGATTACCACATCGCCTTCACATGGCTTCCCAACGTCGAGGCGTTGCATGTCGCCTGCGCCTTCGACGTGAAGGTCGCCGAGCGTCGCCGCTCGGAAATCCTCAGCCTTGTGGCGCTCATCAACGAGCAGCTCTGGGTCGGCCATTTCGGACTTTGGGAGTCCGAGAACGTCGTGATCTTCCGCCACGCCATCGTATTGACCGGCGGCGCGGAGCCCAACCCGCACCAGTGCGAAGCGGTGCTGAAGGCCGCCATTACGGCCTGCGAGCGCTATTATCAGTCCTTCCAGTTCGTCATGTGGGCGGGTAAGACTGCACGCGAGGCGTTGGAAACCGCCATGTTCGAAACCGTCGGCGAGGCCTGATGACAAGCAGCGAGACCGCCCTGCCCGCCTCCCTGGCGCTCGTCGGGGCAGGCAGGATGGGGACGGCCATGTTGCAGGGCTGGCTCGCCATGGGCCTGCCCGCCGATGCCGTGAGCATCTTCGAGCCCGCGCCGTCGCCCGATCTCATGGCCTTGTGTAGCGACAAGGGATTGCGCCTCAATCCCTCCCTGCAACAGACCTCCGCCCCGGACGTGCTCGTGCTGGCGATCAAGCCGCAGATGCTCGACGCCGCCGCGCCGGGTCTGGCGCCCTTGGCCGGAAAAGGCACGCTCGTCCTGTCCATTCTGGCCGGCAAACGCATCGCCGACCTCGCTGCACGTTTTCCGCTGGCCGCCGCCATCGTGCGCACCATGCCCAACACGCCCGCAGCCATCGGGCGAGGCATCAGCGGCGTGGCCGCCAATGCCGCCGTCACCGAGTGCCAGCGCGGCTTCACGACAGCTTTGCTCGGCGCGGTCGGTCAGGTCGAATGGCTGGCCGACGAGTGCCTCATCGACGCCGTCACGGCTGTTTCGGGCTCCGGGCCCGCCTATGTGTTCCTGCTTGCCGAAAGCCTCGCCAAGGCTGGCGAAGCCGCAGGTCTTCCCGCAGACCTCGCCCTTCGGCTGGCGCGCGCCACGGTCGAGGGATCGGGCGAACTGATGCGACTTTCGCCCGGGACACCACCCTCGACGCTGCGCGAAAACGTCACCTCGCCGGGCGGCACCACGGCGGCGGCCCTGGCCGTGCTCATGGGCGCGGAGGGTCTCGATCCGCTGATGCGCGACGCCGTTGCCGCGGCCCTGCGCCGGGCCGGCGAGCTTTCCGGCTGAACCTCCTTGGACAGCGCCCGGGCGAGGACTAGATAAGGGCCTGCGCACACGAGGACGCCGACGAGGAGCCGACATGTCCAAGAAGCCCACGCCCGAACCGCTCGCCTCGGACCCGCTCAAGGCCGCCGCCGCAGCCGAGGCGATTCTGGATGCCGGGACGCCGGGCTCTCCCCCGCCCGATGACGGCGCGACCATCGGCGCTCGGCCGAAATCCGGAGACAAGCGCAAGGACGTCATCGCCGCCCTGATGGAACTCGCGGCCGAGCGCCGCTGGGAAGACATCACCATGACCGACGTGGCGACGCGCGCCGGGCTGACACTGTCGGAGTTCCGCGACCTCTTCCCCTCCAAGGGGGCGATCCTCGCAGCCTACTCGCGGATGATCGACAAGACCGTTCTCGAGGGTACGACGGACGATCTCTATGCCGAGCCCGCCAAGGAACGTCTGTTCGACGTACTGATGCGGCGGCTGGACGCCATGGCTCCGCATCGCGAGGGCCTGCAGGGCGTGATGGAATGGGCGCGACGCGATCCCATTTCGGCCGCCGCGCTGAACCAGGTCGCGCTCAACTCCATGCGCTTCATGCTGGAAGCCGCCGACATTTCGGCCGAGGGACCGGTCGGTCCGCTGAAGCTCCAGGGCCTCGTGCTGGCCTGGAGCCGTATCCTCGACGTCTGGTTCCGGGACGACGATCCGGCTTTCGCCCGCACCATGGCGGCGCTCGATCGCGAACTGACGCGGGGCGCGACGCTCGTGGCCCGCGCCGAGGATGTGAATCGGCTCACCGCGCCCCTGCGCTCCATCGCCAGCGCCATGTTCAACCCCGGTCGCAACCGCGACGCGCCGCGCACGCGCGAGCGCTGGAGCGATCCGCTGGACGAAGCCGAGGACCGCCGCACCCACACGCTCTGATCAGACCGGCACCCGCACGGTGGCGCGCAAGCCGCCCATCGGGCTGGTGCCGAGCTGAATGTCGCCGCCATGCGAGCGCGCGATGTCGCGCGCGATGGCCAGGCCGAGGCCGGTCCCGAAACCTTCTTCGAGCGTCCGCGCCTCATCGCGCCGGTAGAAGGGACGGAACACGTCCTCGCGCTCCGCGAAGGGAATGCCCGGGCCATCGTCGTCGACGTGGACGGTGAGGAACCGGGCGTCCCGCAAGGCCGAGATCGCGATGCGGTCCCCATAACGAAGCGCATTCGACACGAGGTTGCCGAGACACCGCTTGAACGCGTCGGGCCGGACGATGACGTTCGTTTCGCCCGACACCTCGATCTGCGCCGCATGGCCGTGCCGCTCGGCATCGGCCTTCAACTCTTCCAGCAGCGCCCGCATGTCGGTCATCGACGCGGCTTCGCCGGCATCGCCACGCGCGAAGGCCAGATAGGCCTCCAGCATGCGCTGCATTTCCTCGATGTCCTTGTGCATGGCGTCGAATTCAGGACCTTCGCCGAGCAGCGCCAGTGAAAGCTTGAATCGCGTCAGCACGGTGCGCAGATCGTGACTGACGCCGTTGAGCATGGCAGTCCGCTGCTCCATGGCGCGCTCGATGCGCCGCTTCATTTCCATGAAGGCGTAACCGGCCTGCCGGACTTCGCGCGCGCCATGCGGCCGCCAGTCGCTGTCGCGGCCCTTGCCGAAATCCTGCGCTGCTCCGGCCAGCCGCAGGATCGGCCGGATCTGGTTGCGCAAAAAGGCGATCGAGACGGCGAGAAGCACCAGCGAGGTGCCGACCATCCAGACGAGGAAGATGTGCGAGTTCGACGCATAGGCGGCATTGCGGTTGGCGACGACGCGCATCACGGAGTCTTCGAGCTGGATGCGGATCTCGACGAGGCTCGAGCGTCCCACGGTATCGATCCAGAACGGCCGCTTGATCTGCGTGGAAATTTCCCGCGACAAGGCCTGATCGAGAATCGAGAAGAACGGTTTTGGCAGCGCCGGCGGCAGCGGCTCCTTGGGCAGGAACGCCACGTCGAGCCCGAGGCGGTCGGCCGCCACCTTCTGGATCAACCGCACATGCGCCGGCGACGGATCGGCGCGATAGAGATCGACCACGCTCCCGATGTCCTGCACGACGGCCGTGGAGAGCCGGAACGTCACGAGCTGCCAATGCCGCTCCATGAAGAAATAGGCGATTGCGGACTGCAGCACGACCATCGGCACGATGACGATGAGCAGCGAACGCGCATAAAGCCCCTTGGGCATGTAGTCGGCGATGCGGCGCGTCACGCCGCGCCAGACCGCACGAGGCCTCTCGAGATAGGCCGGGAAAGCCGAGAGGCTCATCGTCCGCGCCTTTCCTGCATCACGCTCCTCATCGATCGAGCATCAGGCGGTAGCCCGCGCCACGCGCGGTCTGCAGGTGATGCGGATTGGTGGGATCCGTCTCGATCTTGCGCCGCAGCCGGTTGATCTGCACGTCCACGGTGCGCTCGTTGTTCGCGCCCCCGTCTCCGGCAAGCGTCTCTCGCGACACGGGCTCGCCCGTCGCATTGGCGAGCAGGCGCAACATGAAGCGTTCGCGATCCGTCAGGCGGATGATGTCGTCCCCTTGCCGCAGTTCGCCGCGGTCCAGATTGAACGTAAAGCTGCCGAACCGCACGGAGGCCACGCTGGTCACGACCGGCGGCGGCTCGGCGCGCGCGGCCGTGCGACGCAGAATGGATGCGATGCGCAGCGACAATTCCTTCGGCTCGAACGGCTTCGCCAGGTAATCGTCGGCCCCGGTTTCGAGGCCTCGCACGCGATCCTCGGCGTCCGTGCGTGCGGTCAGCATGAGGATCGGAACGTCCGACTCCTCGCGCCGCCAGGCCGCGAACTCGAGACCGCTTTCGCCAGGCATCATGACGTCGAGAATGATCAGGTCGAACGCGAGGCTTTGCAGCCGCGCCCGTGCTTCCAGCGCCGTCCCCGCGGTGGTCACGCGATATCCCTGCCCGCTGAGATAGCGCGACAGCAGCGCCCGGATGCGACGGTCGTCGTCGACGACGAGCAGATGCGGCGCATCGTCGGCGGGCGGGTTGAAGGCAGGCGGAACCACGGCCGCGTCCGACATCTCAACCTCCCTGAACGGCCGCAGGTTCAGCCGCCTTGTCGCCAGATGTCGCAGGCTCGTTCCAGACGAGACCCGAGACCTTTTCGCGCTCGGACGGATCGATCATCGCCAGCAGAAACTGGATGGCGCCATCGCGGGCCCCCGCCGGCAATTCATCGAGCGCACGCGCGAAGCGTCGACTTTGCAGCACCGACAGATCGAGTGCAAGGCGGCGACCTTTGGGAGTCAGGAACAGCAGGCGTTGCCGGCGATCGCTGGGTCCTGGGCGCGCCTCCACGTAGCCTTCGTCGAGAAGCTCCTTCAGCACCCGGTTGAGGCTTTGCTTGGTGATGCCCAGGATGTCCAGCAATTCCGCAATCATCAGCCCAGGATGGCGATGCACGAAATGCAGCACGCGATGGTGTGCGCGGCCAAACGCGAGGCTCTCCAGCAAGCGGTCCGCGTCGCCGACGAAATCGCGGTATGCGAAGAAGAACAACTCGATCAGGTCGAACATCGGAGCAGGCTCGACGCCGGACGTGGCGTGCTTCGATGGAGCTTCGGGCTTCGCCTGGAGGATCTGATCCATCGCCATTCCCGTTACGTCAGCCATATTGACATATTTCAGGTTGGTTGCTAGTCGTCAAGGCCCGCAGTTTGACCTAAAAGATTTCGAGTTGAGCAGCGAAGCTGCCGCTCCGAGGAGACGCGAAATGTCAGTCCTGCCCTTCGACCAGCGTGACGGATTCATCTGGATGAATGGCGTTTTGACGCCGTGGCGGGACGCCAAGCTGCACGTGCTCTCGCACGGCCTGCACTACGCGTCCTGCGTCTTCGAAGGCGAGCGCGCTTACGGCGGCCAAATCTTCAAGAGCACGCAACACTCCGAGCGCTTCCGCAAGTCGGCCGAATTTCTTGATTTCGAGATCCCCTATTCGGTCGCCGAACTGGACGAAGCCAAGCGCCTGACGGTCGAGAAGAACGGCCTGACGGATTGCTACGTCCGCCCCGTCGCCTGGCGCGGCAGCGAGATGATGGCAGTGGCGGCGCAGCACGCGACCATCAATGTCGCGATCGCGGTCTGGGACTGGCCGAGCATGTTCGACACCAACGAAAAGATGAAGGGCATCCGCCTCGACATCGCCGATTACCGCCGTCCCGATCCGCAGACCGCTCCGTGTCACTCGAAGGCTGCGGGCCTCTACATGATTTGCACGATCTCGAAGCACCGCGCCGAGCGGAAGGGATATGCGGATGCGCTGATGCTGGACTGGCAGGGCCGCGTCGCGGAATGCACCGGCGCGAACGTCTTCTTTTCGAAAGACGGCGTGCTGCACACGCCAATCGCGGACTGTTTCCTCGATGGCATCACCCGCAACACGGTGATCGAACTCGCCAGGCGCCGCGGCATCGAGGTCGTGCAGCGCCGCATCATGCCGGAAGAACTCGCGAGCTTCGAGGAATGCTTCATCTGCGGCACCGGAGCGGAAGTCACGCCGGTGTCTGAAGCTGGCCCGTACACGTTCACGCCGGGCAAGATCTCACGCACGCTGATCGAGGACTATGCCCTCGAGGTGAACCCGAAGAAGCGGGCCGCCTGAGGCCCACTTCCTGAAGTGAGGAATCAGCCGCCCATCGCCTTCATGGCGGCGTCCATCGCTTTGGCTTTGGGATTGGCCTTGCAATACGCCATCATCTTGACGTCGACGTCGGCCGCCATCTTGTCCATCGCGGCGTCGCCTGTTTTCGGACTCGGACCCGCCTGAGCCGCGACCTTGAGATAGGAGGCACAATCCATCTCGGGATCCGTCACCTGCGCCGATACCTGCCCGGCCAAAAGCGTCGCCACTGCAAAGATCAGAAAAGATTTCATCTAAAAGACTCTCATGAGAAGAAGGCCCTTCGGCAGCCGACTCGGCACCATGGCCAACGTTCTCCGAATGCCTCTAAGCCGGCGCCGATGCAATCGCGATGAGTCCGGATGCGATCGCCGCGCCCTCTCCTGTGAACAGCCAAAACAGCAACAACGCTGAAAGAACCCACAGAACCAGGATCATCGCGACGCCCGCACGGCTCGTCGGCCTCTCAAGGCGCGCCTCTGCTTGCAGCCTGAATTCGTTCAGCAATGCCGGCGGAATAAGGCTTACCGCCAGCATGATTCCCGCGGGCACGAGGATCAGATCGTCCAGATAGCCGAGCACCGGGACGAAGTCTGGGATCAGATCGATCGGTGAAAGCGCATAGGCCGCGACGAGCCCCGCGACTGCCTTGGCGACCCAGGGGACGCGTGGATCGCGGCCCGCGATCCACAGCGCCATGACGTCACGCTTGACCGCTGCGGCCCAAAGCTTCACGCGCAGAGTAAGCGACGTCAGGCGCGCTTCCATTTCTCAGCCGCCTCGTCGTCGGCTTCCTTGCCTTCGACCCAACCGCCCGATGTTCCGTCGGCGAGTTTCTGCCTCTTCCAGAAGGGCGCCTGCGTTTTCAAATAGTCCATCAGAAATTCGGCTGCGCAGAACGCTTCGCCCCGATGCAATGACGAAACCGCCACCATGACGATCCGCTCGCCGGGCTTGATGGCGCCGTAGCGGTGGATGACGACGATGCCCTGAACCGACCAGCGCTCCTCGGCCTGCGCGACGATGCGCTCGAGTTCGCGCTCAGCCATGCCCGGATAATGTTCGAGTTCGAGCGTGTCGAGCAGACCGCCCTCGTCGCGGCAGAGGCCCGTGAACGTCACGACGGCGCCGACGTCGGTGCGGCCGAGCGTCAGCGCGCCGGCCTCGGCGACGGGATCGAAATCCTCAGCCTGGACGCGAACGGTCGCCATCAGCCACCCGTCATCGGCGGAAAGAACGCGATCTCGCGCGCGCCTGCGATCTTGGCGTCGTGCTTCACATGAGTCTGGTCGATCGCGACCCGGATCACCTTCGGATTCTCGAACGCATGGGCATATTGCTCGCCGCGCGCGATCAGCCAGGTCATCAGGCCGGCCACGTCAGAGACCGAATCGGGCGGCGCGATCTCTTCGTCGCCATGCCCGATGCGTTCCCGCACCCATGCAAAGTATACAGCTTTCATCATGCTCACCCGTCGCTGACGTGTTTCAGCCCCGACCTCATATAGTCCCAGCCGGTGTACAGCGTCAGGAGGGCGGCCGTCCAAAGCAGCACGAGCCCGATTTCGACCGTATACGGCAGAACCTGCTCGCCGGCCGGCCCGGCGATGAGAAAGCCGAGCGACACCAGCTGCATCGTGGTCTTGTACTTGGCCACACGCGTGACCGGCACCGACACCCGCAATTCGGCCAGATATTCACGCAGGCCCGAGACGAGGATTTCACGACAGAGGATGACGATCGCGGCCCACATCGAAACGCCCGAAATCGTCTGGTCGGCCACCAGGACCAGCAGGCATGCCGCAACCAGCAGCTTGTCGGCGATGGGATCCAGCATGCGGCCCAGCGAGGATTGCTGCTGCCAGACACGCGCCAGATAGCCGTCGAAGAAATCGGTGATGGCCGCGAGCGCGAACAATCCGAGCGCGGTCCATCGCACCCAGTGGATTTCGGGCCAGAACAGGAGTCCCGCGACCACCGGTACAGCCGCGACCCGTCCATAGGTGAGAATGTTCGGCAGGCTCCAGGTGCGCCCGCGATCGAGTGAACTCATCGCCATTGCCCGGGAGGGAAACAGCCCGGGCGGCCCTGCGTCAATAGGCCGGTTCGAACGAAGCCGTGATCTGACAAACTATCCGCCCTTTTCGTGAAAATAATCATAGACCAGCTTTGCCGTGGCGGCATTGATGCCCGGCACCTTCTCGAGGTCCGCCAGGCCTGCCCGGGAGATCGACTTGGCGGTCCCGAAGGCATGCAGCAGCGCCCGCTTGCGCGCAGGGCCGATGCCCCCGATCTCGTCGAGCGGCGATTTCGTGAAATCCTTCTTGCGGCGGGCCCGGTGCGTCCCGATGGCAAAGCGATGCGCCTCGTCGCGCAACCGCTGTACGAAATACAGCGCCGGATCACGTGGAGCGAGCTTGAAAGGCTCACGGCCAGGCAGAAAGAAGGTTTCGCGCCCGGCATTGCGGTCCGGCCCCTTGGCGATGGATGCGACCTCGACCCCCTCGACGGCGAGTTCGGCCAGAATCGCCCGCGCGGCCTCGAATTGGCCGCGCCCGCCGTCGATCAGGATCAGGTCAGGACGCGACGGGAACGCATCGCCCTCCGGCGGCGGCGCCACGGTGGCGCCCTCCTCCTTCACCAGCCGGGCGAAACGTCGGCGCAGCACCTCGCGCATCATCCCGTAATCGTCGCCCGGCGTCAGATCTTCCGACTTGATGTTGAAGGTGCGGTAATGCGTCTTCATGAAGCCCGACGCCCCGGCCACCACCATTGCGCCGACGGCATTCGTGCCCATGATGTGCGAATTGTCGTAGACCTCGACGCGACGCAGCTTCCGCTCGATGCCGAAGCCCGCCGCCAGAGCCTCGAGCAGCTTTTCCTGCGCGGAGGTCTCGGACAAGCGCCGGCCGATCGTCTCGCGCGCGTTCTTGGCTGCATGCGCCACCAGCTCGCAGCGCTCACCCCGTTGCGGCGTCAGGACCTCGACCTTCCGTCCTGCTCGCTCCGAAAGGGCGGCCTCCAGGAGGCCGCGCGACTCGATGTCGTGCGACAGCAGCACGAGCCGCGCCGGCGGCTTCTCGGCGTAGAACTGCGCCAGAAAGGCGTCCAGCACTTCGCTCTCGCCGAGGCTGCGGTCGGCGCGCGGGAAATACGCGCGATTCCCCCAGTTCTGATAGGTGCGGAAGAAGAACACCTCGACGCAGAACTGGCCGGCCTGCTCGACGATGGCGAAAACATCGGCCTCTTCGACGGTTTTGGGATTGATGCCCTGCTCGCCCTGGATGGCCGACAGCGCCGCGATACGATCCCGCAGCCGCGCCGCGCGCTCGAACTCCAGCGCCTCCGCGGCTTCCGTCATTTCCTGCGCGAGCCGCTCGCGCACAGCCCGGCTCTTGCCTGAAAGAAAGCCGCGCGCCTCCTCCACCAGCACGGCGTAATCGCCATGGCTGACTTCCCCCGTGCACGGCCCCGCGCAGCGCTTGATCTGGTGCAGCAGGCACGGCCGGGTGCGGTTTTCATAGTAGCTGTCCGTGCATGAGCGCAGAAGAAACGCCCGCTGCAGAGCGTTCAACGTGCGGTTTACCGCCCAGACGCTGGCGAAGGGCCCGAAATAATCGCCTTTCCGGTTGCGCGCGCCCCGGTGCTTCGTCAGTTGAGGCGACACGTGATCGCCCGTCACGAGAATGTAGGGAAACGACTTGTCGTCGCGCATCAGCACGTTGAAGCGGGGCTTCATCTGCTTGATGTAGTTCGTCTCGAGCAGCAGCGCCTCGGTCTCGGTCGCGGTCGACACGAAGACCATCTTGCACGTCAGCGAGATCATGCGGGAAATGCGGCCATTGTGACCCGCTGCGCGCGCATAGCTGGCGATGCGCTTGCGCACGCTCTTGGCTTTGCCGACATACAGAACTTCTTCGTCAGCGGCGATCATCCGGTAGACGCCCGGCCCCGCGGGCGCATGGCGTAGATAACCTCGGATGACGGCCGCCCCCCTGCGCACGGAAGCGGGCGCGGCTTCCTCGTCGAAGCCGAGGTCGACCCCGGACGTCAGTTCGGCATCGTCGAGCCCCTCCTCGGTTTCGCTCTCCGGTCCGGCCTCGACAACCGCCTCGGCTCCTGGCGGGATGTCGCTCACCATGGGCGGCGCTTCGTCGAGCGAGGCCTCCGGCCCGGGAGGCGCATCGGCCTGGGGCAGATCGTCCGCGGGAGATGGATCCTCCGGAGACGAACTGGAATCGGGGGCATGCGGCGGGCGGCTCATGCCCGACATCTAGGGCCTGGGCCGCGCGGATGAAACCCCCGCGGGCGACGCGCCCTGTCAGAAAACGCCGCTCGGGGGGCCTTGGAGCATAAACCACGAGCGGCGGTTTACGGTGGATGGCCGACCGTCATGACAGCGCCATGTTGTTCAGGCCGCGCAACGCTGCTAAGACCCCCCGCCATAGGGGTCGAGTTGACGGGGGCGCGCGGCGGCAGCCGGGCAGCCGTCCGGCACGAGGGCAGGCGCATGACGCAAATCAAACTTCTGGCTGGCAATTCCAACAGAGCGCTGACCGAGTCGATCGCCGCTTACCTCGGGATTCCGCTGACGAAATGCCAGGTCCGGCGCTTCGCCGACATGGAGATCTTCGTCGAGATCCAGGAAAACGTCCGCGGTCTCGACACGTTCATCATCCAGTCGACGTCCTTCCCGACCAACGACCACCTGATGGAATTGCTGATCATGACCGACGCGCTGCGCCGCGCCTCGGCCCGCCGCATCACCGCCGTGGTGCCGTATTTCGGTTACGCCCGCCAGGACCGCAAGCCCGCGCCCCGCGCGCCCATCTCGGCCAAGCTCGTCGCCAACCTGATCACCCGCGCGGGCTGCGACCGCGTCCTCACGGTCGATCTCCACGCCGGCCAGATCCAGGGCTTCTTCGACATCCCGACCGACAATCTCTACAGCGCCCCCGTCATGGTGCGCGACATCAAGGAGCGGCTGGACCTCAAGAACGTCATGGTGGTCTCGCCCGACGTCGGCGGCGTGGTCCGCGCGCGCGCGCTGGCCAAGCGCATCGACGCCCCGCTGGCCATCGTCGACAAGCGCCGCGAGCGCGCCGGCGAGTCCGAGGTCATGAACATCATCGGCGACGTCGCCGGCAAGAGCTGCATCCTGGTCGACGACATCGTCGATTCGGGCGGCACCCTCTGCAACGCCGCCGAGGCCTTGCTGGCCAATGGCGCGCGCGAGGTCTACGCCTACATCACCCACGGGGAGCTCTCGGGCGGCGCGGTCGCCCGCATCTCGGCCTCGAAGCTCAAGGAGCTTGTGCTGACCGATTCCATCCAGCCGACCGAGGCCGTCCGGGTCGCCAAGAACATCCGGGTCGTCTCCATCGCCCCCCTGCTGGGCGAGGCCATCGGCCGCACCGCCAAGGAAGAAAGCGTCTCGAGCCTGTTCGACTGAGGCGGAGGTCGACGCCGCGTCCCGCCCCATTGCCCGGCCGCCGCTTTTCCCCTATGAACCGCCCTGCGCCCGCCGACACCCTTGGAGGCACGGGCGCATGACCGTTAAAGGACCAAGACAATGGCAGCGATGAAGCAACTCGCGGCCACGGTTCGCAGCGGGGCAGGCAAGGGGGCCGCCCGTAGCGTACGCCGTGAAGGCCGTATTCCAGGCGTGATCTATGGCGGCGGCGTGCCCGCCGAGTCGATCTCGCTCGATTACCGTGAACTCAACAAGCTGATCTATGCCGGCCACTTCCTGACGACCATTTTCGAGGTCGACATCGAAGGCCGCAAGGAACGCGTCATTCCGCGCGATTATCAGCTCGACGTCGTGCGCGACACGCCGCTGCACGTCGATTTCCTGCGTCTGCGTCCGGGTTCGCGCCTGCGCGTCGACGTCCCGGTGCATTTCATCAACCAGGAAACCTGCCCGGGCATCAAGAAGGGCGGCGCCCTGAACGTCGTGCGTCACACGATCGAAATGCGTGTCCCGGCCGACAACATTCCGGAAGCCGTCACGGCCGATCTGTCGGAACTCGACATCGCCGACTCGCTGCACATCTCGGCCATCCAGCTGCCGGAAGGCTGCAAGCCGACGATCACCGACCGCGACTTCACGATCGCCACCATCACCCCGCCGGCCCGTGCCGAAGAGGTTGCTCCGGCGGCCGCCGCTGCGGCTCCCGCCGCCAAGGCCGCTCCGGCCGCCAAGGCTGCGCCAAAGAAGTAAGTCCTTCCTGGCTCGTCACACATCCCGCCCGCGCCCCTCGCGCGGGCGGTTCTGCTTTCGGGGATCGCCATGCTTCTCTTCGTCGGGCTCGGCAATCCGGGCCGGCAATATGCGGGCAACCGCCACAACATCGGCTTCATGGCCATCGAGGCCATTGCGCGCCAGCACCGCTTTCCGCAAGCCCGCTCGAAGTTCCAGGCGCTCGCGAGCGAAGGCGTCATCGCGGGCGAACGCGTGCTGCTGCTCCAGCCACAGACCTACATGAACGAATCGGGCCGCTCGGTCGCCGAGGCGGCGCGCTTCCTGAAGATCGACCTGAAAAACATCGTGGTCCTGCACGACGAACTCGATCTGCCGCCCGGCAAGCTGCGCATCAAGAGCGGCGGCGGGAATGCGGGCCACAACGGACTGCGTTCGATCACCGCTCACATGGGCAACGACTATCGCCGCATCCGCCTCGGCATCGGCCATCCAGGCGACAAGTCGCTGGTCCATAACTACGTGCTGAACGACTTCGGCAAGACCGAGATGCAATGGGTCGATGCGCTTTGCGACGCCGTTGCGCGCCATGCCGATCTGCTTGCCCGCGCCGAAGACGCGAACTTCCAGAATCGCGTCCACCTCGCCATGGAGGCGGCAGGCTTCGGCGACGAGAAGAAGCTCTGAGGCCTTTTCAGGCCGCCGCGGCTCCGCAGCACTTCTTGTATTTCTTGCCGCTGCCGCACGGGCATGGGTCGTTGCGGCCCGCCTGGGCGCCCTTCACCACGGTCTTGCCGCGCGGCTTCTCGCCATCGACGAAAAACCAGCGGCACTGGGGCGCATCGAACCGGAAGGTCGAGCGCTCGACATGCGTCTCACGCTTGCCGTTGCGGCTGAAGTGGGCCACGAACTCGACGATCCCGGTGGCGTCGCCCGGCTGGCCATCGACCGTCTCGGCAATGTCCAGCCCGCCCCAGTGGGATTCCTTCGACCATGCGGTCAGCGACGCCTTGTCCATGTCGCCCCGCGCCTCGGGCGCGACGGTCTCGACCAGATAGTCGATCGCCCCGACGGCGAAGGCCGAATAGCGCGAGCGCATCAGCGCCTCGGCGCTCGGAGCCTTGGCGGCTCCCTCGACGTAGGGCTGGCAGCATTCGGCGTAGGAAGGCTGGGTGGAGGCCGTCTGGCGGCAGGGGCAGATCGCGAGGTTCATGTGCGCACATAGCCCGGGCGTGGCGCGAGTGGCAAGACCCGGCGGCCCCGAGACCGTGCTTGCTTGCCTTTTCGCCCTCCCCGATCCATACGACAGACCAATCCGGCGCGAAGCGCCCCCCTCCCAAAGACATCGGACGAGCCATGGGTTTCAAATGTGGCATCGTCGGCCTGCCGAACGTCGGCAAGTCGACCCTCTTCAACGCCCTCACCCAGACCGCCGCGGCCCAGGCGGCGAATTATCCCTTCTGCACGATCGAGCCAAACGTGGGCGACGTCGCCGTGCCCGACCCGCGACTCGAAAAGCTGGCGGCCATCGCGGGCTCCAAGGAAATCATCCCGACGCGCCTCACCTTCGTCGACATCGCCGGCCTGGTGCGCGGCGCGAGCAAAGGTGAGGGCCTGGGCAATCAATTCCTCGCCAACATCCGCGAATGCGACGCCATCGCGCATGTGGTCCGCTGCTTCGAGGACGGCGACATCACCCATGTCGAGGGCCGCATCGACCCCGTCAACGACATCGAGACCATCGAAACCGAACTGATGCTCGCCGATCTCGACAGCCTCGAAAAGCGCGTCGTCGCCATGGAGAAGAAGGCCAAGGGCGGCGACAAGGAAGCCAAGGAGCTGTCCGACATCATGAACCGCTGCCTCGTGCTGCTGCGCGACGGCAAGCCGGCTCGGCTCGCACAGATTTCGGCTGATGAGCGCAAGGCCTTCGAGGGCCTGGGCCTGCTGTCGTCCAAGCCGGTCCTGTATGTCTGCAACGTCGAGGAAGCCGCCGCCGACAAGGGCAACGACTTCTCCGAAAAGGTGAAGGCGCGCGCCAGGGAAGAAGGCGCGGTCGCGGTCGTGGTCTCGGCCAAGATCGAGAGCGAGATCGCCATCCTGCCCCTTGCCGACCAGAAAGATTATCTCGAAGCCGTCGGCCTCGAGGAGCCCGGCCTCAATCGCGTCATCAGGGCGGGCTATCAATTGCTCGACCTCGTGACCTATTTCACCGTGGGTCCGAAGGAGGCGCGCGCCTGGACGATCGAAAAGGGCACGCGCGGACCGCAGGCTGCGGGCGTGATCCACACCGACTTCGAGAAGGGCTTCATCCGCGCCGAAACCATTGCGTATGATGATTACGTCGCCTGCAACGGTGAGGCAGGTGCACGCGAAGCCGGAAAATTCCGGTTGGAAGGCAAGGACTATGTCGTGCAGGATGGCGATTGCCTGCATTTCCGCTTCGCCAATTGAGCCGCGACCTGACCTGACGGAGAGAGCCGCCGAATGGAATCCACCTTGCTCTGCTTTGAGGATTTTCCGGTTGGTCGGGTTCTGGAATACGGCGCCTACGAGGTCACGAAGGACGAGATCTTCGCCTTCGCCAGAGCGTTCGATCCTCAGCCCTTTCACCTCGACGAGGCCGTGGCCGAGCGTTCCATGCTGGCCGGCCTCGCGGCCTCCGGGTGGCACACCTGCGCCATCCTGATGCGGCTGTCCTGCGACGGCTTTCTGCACAACGCGGACGGCCGTGGCGCGCCGGGCGTCGAGGAAGTGAAATGGCTGAAGCCGGTCCGGCCCGGCGACATGCTGGGCGTGCGCGCCGAAGTGCTGGGCGCACGCGTGTCGCAATCGCGCCCCTCCATCGGCCTTCTGCATTTCCGCTTCGACCTGCATGACCTGAGCGGCGCAACCGTGATGACGCAGACGAACTTCGTCATGATGGGCCGCCGCGGCCAGCAGAGCGAAGTCACGCGCCTCACCGGGCCGCCCGAGCCCGTCCCCGCGCCGCCTCCCGTGACGCCCGACCTCATCCCGGCCCATTGGGCCGAGATCGAAATCGGAAAGCGCATCGTTCTCGGCTCGAAAACCTTTCCGGGCGACGAGATCATCGCCTTCGCGCAACTCTACGATCCGCAGCCCTTCCACACCGATCCGGAGGCATCGAAGACCGGCCCCTTCGGAGCGCTTGCAGCCTCCGGGTGGCACACGGCCGCCTCCTGGATGCGCGCGCTGGTCGACACCAAGCAGCGCAGCGAAGCCGCGGCCATCGCACGAGGCGAGAAGCCGCTCGTCTCCGGCCCCTCCCCGGGCTTCACGAACCTGCGCTGGCTGAAACCGGTCTATGCCGGCGACACCATCACATTCGACACCGTTCCGCTGGAAAAGCGCGTCACCTCACGCCCCGGCTGGGGCCTGATGCGCAGCCGAAACAGCGGCGTGAACCAGCTCGGCGTCCAGGTCTACGAATTCGAAAGCAGCGCCTTCTGGAAGATGGACTGAGGATCGACCGCGCGCCCCGTCTTTGCGAGGAGCGAAGCGACGCGGCAATCCATCGTGCCGTCCGCCTTCCCTCAATGGCCCTCGAATTCCATCAGCGTGCGCACCGGCACGCCCAGCGCCTTGATCTTGTCGGCGCCCTTCAGTTCCGGGAGGTCGATGACGAAACAGGCCGCCACCACGTCCGCGCCGATCTGTTGCAGCAGGCGCACGGCCGCCTCCGCGGTGCCGCCCGTGGCGATCAGGTCGTCGATCAGGATCACGCGCTCGCCCGCCTGCACCGCATCGGAATGCACCTCCATCTCGTCGACGCCATATTCGAGCGAATAGGCGACCGACACGGTCGTGTGCGGAAGTTTGCCCTTCTTGCGCAACGGCACGAAGCCGGCCGACAATTGATGCGCGACCGCGCCCCCCAGGATGAACCCGCGCGCCTCGATCCCCGCCACCTTGTCGATCTTGGTGCCGGCCCAGGGCTGAACGAGTTCGTCGATCGCCCGACGGAACGCGCGTGCATCACCCAGCAGAGTGGTGATGTCGCGAAACACGATGCCGGGCTTCGGATAATCTGGAATGCTGCGGATCGAGCCACGCAGATCCTGGGAAAGACTCATCGAAGAAGATCCTTTGGTCATGATGCCGACACCCGCGCCATGATGGCTTCGAGCTTCTTCAGCATGGCCGGGTCGCGTGCGCCCGGCGCGGTGATCAGCGCCGTGTCGAGCGCACGGTCCGACCCGATCGGACAGGCCTCGTGCTCAGCCGGAAAATCGCGCAACAGCTTCGCCAGCAGCCCGGAAGCGCGCGTCGCATTCTCGTGCACGATCTTGATCACCGAGGCCACGTCCACCGCATCATGGTCGGGGTGCCAGCAATCGAAATCCGTCACCATCGCGATGGTCGCATAGGAGATCTCGGCTTCCCGCGCGAGCTTGGCTTCCGGCATGGCCGTCATGCCGATGACGTCGCAGCCCATGGTCTTGTACATCATGGATTCGGCAAGCGACGAAAACTGCGGTCCTTCCATGCACACATAGGTCCCGCCCCGCACGCAGGTGATGCCGGCCTCCGCGCCCGCCGCGGCGATCCGATCCTGCAGGCGCGGCGCGACCGGATGGGCCATGGACACGTGCGCCACGCACCCATTGCCGAAGAAAGACGACTCGCGCGCGAAGGTGCGGTCGATGAACTGATCGACGAGCACGAACGTGCCCGGCGGCAGATCCTCCCGGAACGAGCCGCAAGCCGACACGGAGACGATGTCGGTGACGCCGAGGCGTTTCATCGCGTCGATGTTCGCCCGGTAGTTGATCCCCGACGGCGACAGCCGGTGCCCGCGTCCATGCCGAGGGAGAAAGACGGCTCGCGTTTCGCCGATTCGGCCTGAGCGCAACACGTCGGACGTGTCTCCCCAGGGCGTGTCGACACGTTCCTCGCGCACGTCCTCGAGGCCCGGAAGATCGTAGATGCCCGAGCCCCCGATGATGCCGACGATCGATTTGGTCATGTGGTCTCCTGTCGCCCTGCAGTTTCCAGAGCGGCGGCCCATCTGGCAAGCGGCAGCATTGCATGAACCTGCCGGGCCGCGCCGGTCATCGCCGCCTCGTGATTTGCACCGCGCCGCCGCCGGGCGATAGTCGGCCCGCGTGCTTCGACACGGCGGGAGGGCTTCATGCATTACGTCAAGCGCAAGGGCTGGGAAATTCCCGAGCGGGAAGCCACGCCCGAAGCCATCTTCCTCAACCGGCGGGCCCTTCTCGGGGCGGGGGCCGGGCTTGGCGCAGGCGCGATCCTGAGCGGCCTTCCGGCGCAGGCCCAATCCGCGCAGGACCCGTCAGCCGGTCTCTACCCGGCGCGCCGCAACGAAACCTACAAGCTCGACCGCGACCTGACTCCCGAAAAGGTCAACAGCGAGTACAACAATTTCTACGAGTTCGGCGGACACAAGCGCATCTTCACCGCCGTCGACACGCTGAAGACCAGGCCCTGGACCATCAAGATCGACGGGCTCGTGGAACAGCCGCGCGACATCGGCATCGACGACCTGCTCAAGCAGGTGCAGCTCGAAGAACGTCTCTATCGTCTGCGCTGCGTCGAAGCCTGGTCGATGACCATTCCGTGGACAGGCTTTCCCCTCAAGGCCCTGGTCGATCTCGCGCGGCCGCTGTCGTCCGCGAAATACATCCGCTTCGAGACCTTCCTGGACCCCAAGATGGGACCGGCCCAGAAACAGAGCTGGTATCCCTGGCCCTACGTCGAGGGCCTCAGCATGGCGGAAGCCGCCAACGACCTGTCCTTCATGGTGACGGGCGCTTACGGCAAGCCGCTGGCCAAGCAGTTCGGAGCGCCGATCCGCCTGCATGTGCCATGGAAATACGGCTTCAAATCCGTCAAGTCGATCACCAGGATCTCCTTCGTGGAGGCGCAGCCGAAGAACTTCTGGCAGTCGCTGCAATCGGCGGAATACGGCTTCTGGGCGAACGTAAATCCCGACGTCGCGCACCCGCGATGGTCGCAGGCGACCGAGGAAGTGCTGGGAACGGGCAACCGCGTGCCGACGCTGCTCTACAACGGCTATGGCGACTACGTGGCCGACATCTACAAGGACATGCAGGGCCAGAAGATCTTCTTCTGACGCCCTGTCGCGAGCCCGGCGCTAGTAATCCCAGCGCTGGGCGTTGCGCACGAGAAAGTCGCGAAACACCTGGATGCGCGCGACGTTCTTCAGCTCCTCGGGATACACGAGATAACAGTCGAGTTCCGGCATGTCGGATTGCGGCAGGATGCGCACCAGCGTCGTATCGGCGCCCACGAGATAATCCGGCAGCACGGCAATGCCCGCGCCGGCCTCGACCGCGCGTCGCAAAGCAGGAATGTTGTTGCACGTCAGCGTCGACGGCCGTGGCGTCTTCGAGGCGCGACCCGAATATTGCAGCGAGTTGATGTTGGTCAGGTAATGCGCGTTGGACGCGCCATAGGTCAGGATGCGGTGCCGGTCGAGATCGTCGAGCGTGCGGGGCTGGCCATAGCGCTTGAGATAGGCCGGCGATGCATAGGCGTGGAAATGCATGGTGAACAGCCGACGCCGGATGAGGTCGGGTTGCACCGGTTCTCTCACGCGAATGGCAACATCCGCCTCGCGCATGCTGATGTCGAGTTCCTCGTCGCTGAGGATGAGCTTCAACTCGATGTCGGGATAGAGTTCGAGAAACTCTCCGAGGCGCGGCGTCAGCCAGTCGGTGCCGACCCCGATCGTCGTTGTGATGCGCAACTCGCCGTGCGGACGTTCACGATTGTCCGAAAGCCGCATCCGCGCCGCATCGAGCTTCTGCTGCACGTCCTGAACGGTGCGAAACAGCACCTCGCCCTGCTCGGTGAGAATGAGCCCACGCGCATGTCGATGAAACAGCGGGACTTGCAGATCGTGTTCCAGCGCACTCACCTGGCGGCTGACGGCCGATTGGCTGAGCCCAAGCGCCTCGCCCGCATGGGTGAACGAGCCCGCATCGGCGGCCGCATGAAAGATCCGCAGCTTGTCCCAGTCCACGTCAGCTCCTTGAAGGCCGCACGAGCCTCGTGGTGATTACTCCGCGGCTTCCCGCATGCTGTCCTGCGCGGCGAGCCAGCGTTCGGCTTCGAGCGCCGCCATGCAGCCCATGCCGGCGGCCGTGACGGCCTGGCGGTAGATGTCGTCGGTGACGTCGCCGGCCGCATAGACGCCGGCAATGTTGGTCGCGGTCGAGTCGGGCGCGGTCTGGATGTAGCCGTTGGGCTTCACCTCCACCTGCCCGACGAACAAGTCGGAAGCGGGCTTGTGGCCGATCGCCACGAACACGCCGTCGACCTTGCGTTCGGTGATCGCCTGCGTCTTGACGTTCTTGAGTTTCACATGCGTGACGCCCGGCGGGTTCTGGTCGCCGCAGATTTCCTCGATGGCGCTGTCCCACAGGACTTCCACCTTCGGATGCTTGAACAGCCGCTCCTGCAGGATGCGCTCGGCCTTGAAGCTGTCGCGCCGATGCACGACCGTCACCTTCGAGGCGATCTGCGCCAGATACAGCGCCTCCTCGACGGCCGAATTGCCGCCGCCCACGACGATGACGTCCTTGCCACGATAGAAAAATCCGTCGCAGGTCGCGCAGGCAGAGACGCCATATCCCTTGAACGCTTCCTCGGAAGGCATTTCCAGCCACTTGGCCTTGGCGCCCGTCGCGATCACCAGCGTGTCGCAGGTGTAGTGCACACCGCTGTCGCCGATCAGCAGGAACGGCCGCCGCCCGAGCTCGACCTTGACGATGTGGTCGGACACCATCTTCGTGCCGACGTGCTCCGCCTGAGCCTTCATCTGCTCCATCAGCCACGGCCCCTGAATCGGATCGGCGAAGCCCGGGTAGTTCTCGACGTCGGTGGTGATCATGAGCTGGCCGCCCGGCTCGAAGCCCGAGATCATCATCGGCTCGAGCATGGCGCGCGCAGCGTAGATGGCCGCCGTATAGCCGGCCGGCCCCGAGCCCACGATGATCATGCGCGCGTGTTGAGGGGCAGTGGCGGTCTCTGTCATGTGTGTCTCTGCTGATCGCATGCGCCGGTGCGCAGAACCCGCGCGTTTTCAGGAGACCAAGGTATAAGAACGCCACCGCTCCTTCGCAAGGCGCGACTGCCGAGCTGCCTCCGCTGCGGCCATTTGGCCGTTGATGGAGACTTTCCAGACTGCGCCGACGGGGAAGAAGCGCTTGCCCGCCCATGGCCTGCGCACTAGTGTGGCGGCGCGTTTTGAAGGCCTTCCGCTGCGTGTTGTGCGGGGGCGTGCTGGCGCGGCAGGGCGCGATGCTCCCGCCCGCCCGGATAAGGCTAGAAATCATGCAGGATACGCATTCGGTCACCGCCGCCGACATTGCCCGCACTTTCCTCGCGAGCATCGAAAACCGCACTGCTTTCGACGAGCCCTACCGTCACTTCCTGATCAAGGACGTGCTGCCCGCCTCGGTCGCCGAGGAATTGACGAGCCTGCCTTTCGCGCCGCCGGCGCTCGACGGCGTCTCGGGCAAGCGCGAATTGCACAACGACCAGCGATCCTATTTCGACGTCGACGCCATGGCGCGTTTTCCGGTCATGCGCCCGGTTGCCGAAGCTCTGCAATCGCGTGAAGTCGCGTCCGCCATCCAGTCGGCGTTCGGCGCGCCGATCGACGACACATATCTGCGCCTGGAATATGCGGTCGACACCGACGGCTTCTGGCTCGAGCCGCACACCGATCTCGGCGTCAAGAAGTTCACCTGCCTGATTTATCTGCCGGAGAGCGACGAGCAGGAGACGCTCGGCACCGATATTTACAGATCCGCCACCGAGCATTGGGGCCGCTCGCCCTTCACGCGCAACACCGCCATGATCTTCGTGCCGTCCGACAAGACCTGGCACGGCTTCGTGAAACGGAAGATCACCGGACTGCGCAAATCTGTGATCCTGAATTACGTCACGCAGGATTGGCGCGCGCGTGAGCAATTGTCGTTTCCGGACCAGACCGTCCGGGTCTGATCGCCCGCGCTCAGCTTTGTCTGAACAGGCGGAAACGCCGCACGACCTCGCGCGCGATGGATTGCGTCGCATCGACCGGCGCATAGGTCCAGCTCTGCCGGCTCCAGCCGGGCTGACGCGCGGCATCGAGGCGTCGCGCCGCGCCGGTGGCGACGAGGTTGTCGAGAAATCCCGTCATCTTGGCGTGTCCGCCGGTCGGCTCGTAGATGTGCACCGGCGCGCCCGTGGACGCCGCCTCCCCGACCATGTTGACGCTGTCTCCCGTGACGACGATGGCCGAAGCAAGCGCAAGAATCTGTGTGTAGGGATTGTCTCCGGCGCCGCTCCACAGGAAGGCCTGCGCTGCCCGCCCGCTCGCCTCGATGGCCTCACGCAAGGCCACGGTGACTTCCGGCGGCGTCCGGCGGGACGGCGTGATCATCAGCCCCTGCCCAGCTTCCAGAATATCGCGCGCGATCAGGCACAGCGCCGTCACGTCGGCGGCCTCGAAGCGGTGGCTGCCGCTATGACCGCCGAGCACCATGGCGACGCGCGGCTCCGGCAATCCAGCGAGGCGCGGGTCGATGTCGGCCCGCGCCGCGTTCAGCACGCCCGGTCGCATCGGGTGGGGAGAGGTGAGCGTCACCATGACGTTGTCGCCGCGCAGGCGATCGTGCTCGGGCACCCAGATGAGATCCGCGACACCCAGTCCGGCTCGGGGGTCCTGGAGAAAAACCGTGAAGATGCGGCCGCGGCCGGCCCGCCTGATGTGCCGGAGATAGGGCACGGTGGTGCGGCCGGACGCGAAGACGAGATCGGGAAGAGGAGCGGCCAAAGCGCCGCCGGCCCGGCCCAGCCTGTCTCGCGGGTCGACCGGCCCGTAGGGCGCCAGTCCCTGGAAAAGCAGCCTCGGCCGGACTTCGCGGATCTCCGGGTTCAAGCCGAGTTCGCGCGCCACGCCGAGGCAATTGACTTCATGCCCTATCTTGCCGGAGCCGAGCACCCAGGCGCGCGTTCCCGCGGGCAAGGCCGCATCCGTTTCATCGTCAGTCATGACGCCTGTTTAGCCCGGTCGCCGCCGCGCGCCAACCTGATGCGAAGCGTTAAACCTTGCGCTTCAACCAATAGGCAGCGTGCTGGCCCAGCGCCCGCATTCGTTGAAACTCGGCGGCGTCGATCGGCAGGTTGGGCGAAGCCGTCCAGGCCTGCACGGGCGACAGGAGCGGCGTGGCCGAGATGATCCGGCCGCGCCCATCCACCACAAGGGCTTCACTCTGCATGAAGTCATTGTCGGTAAAATGCGAACTGCCGGTCACCAGCGGCAAGGTCACCGAAGTGATGCGGATCACCAGTCGGGGCGCTCGCGGATCGCCCGGATTGATCCGATCGGCGAAAGCCTTGCTGACTTCGGGCGACACCGCGGCGCGAACGATCTGCGCGTGGATCGGACGCCCCGCCTCGGCCAGCGGCGACGTATCGACCGTGACCGAGCTGAAAACCTGCCCCTGGGCCGCGGCCGGCACCGCCGCCATCAGGCCAAGCGCCGCCAGCAGCGCGGCGCTGCCATTTCCGATGATCTTCGAGAACATGCGCATGAAAATCTCCCGCCAGTGTGCAGCTTTAACGCCGCAGACCGCACGGGAGTTCATTTCGCCGAAGCCTGAGCGCGGCCGAGGCGTCCGGAAACCCTACTTGAAGACGATCTTGAGGATTTCGTAGCTCTTGCCGCCGCCGGGCGTGTTGACCTCGACGGTATCGCCGACCTTCTTGCTGATCAGCGCACGGGCGATCGGCGACGTGATCGACACGCGGCCATCCTTCACGTCGGCCTCGCTCTCGCCGACGATCTGGTAGACCTTCTCTTCCTCGGTGTCCTCGTCGGTCAGCGTGACCGTAGCGCCGAACTTGACCGTATTGCCCGAGAGCTTGGACACGTCGATGACCTCGGCGCGCGACAGCTTGTCCTCGAGCTCGGCGATCCGGCCTTCGTTGAGGGACTGCGCCTCTTTGGCCGCATGATACTCGGCGTTCTCGGAAAGATCGCCATGGGAGCGCGCCTCGGAAATGGCTGCGATGATGCGCGGGCGCTCTTCCTGCTGGCGGCGCTTCAATTCCACTTCGAGCGCCGCATATCCAGGGGCGGTCATCGGGATCTTGTCCATATCACGTCTCTTTCCGAATTCATCGCCAACCGGCGGCGCGGCCGCCAGACAGGCCGTCGGCCAAAAAGAACCTCGGGCCGCAGGGTGAAAACCCTACGAACCACGAAGATGTCAGGGATCGGATGGCCTTTCTGGCCAACCAATCAAAAACGCGCAGAGGGCGTAGGCCCGTCCGTCGTCAGGTGAAATAGTCCTGCAGCGCTCTCACTTCGAGATCTCCGCCCTTGTAGGCCTTGATTCCCTGCGACGCTGCAATCGCTCCCGCTAGAGTGGTGTAGTAGGGCACCTTATGCAAGAGGGCCGAACGACGGAGAGAGCGGGAATCCGCCAGGGCCTGGGCGCCCTCGGTGGTGTTGAAAACCAGCTGAACGCCGCCGTTCTTGATCGCGTCGACCACGTGCGGCCGTCCCTCCGAGAACTTGTTGATCTTGACCGCCGGCACGCCCGAGGCTTCCAAAAACCTCTGCGTGCCGCCCGTCGCCAAAATCTTGAAGCCGAGTCCGGACAAGAGTTTCATCGTGTCGAGCACGCGCGGCTTGTCGGCGTCCCGCACCGACACGAAGACGGTTCCTTCCGTCGGCACCTTGGTGCCGCCGCCGAGCTGGCTCTTGGCGAAGGCCACCTCGAAGGAGCGGTCGAGGCCAATGACCTCGCCCGTGGAGCGCATTTCCGGCCCCAGCACCGTGTCGACGCCCGGGAAGCGCGCGAATGGAAACACGGCCTCTTTCACGCCCACGTGGTCGAAGCCGCCGGACTTCAGGTTGAAGCTCGCGAGACTCTCTCCCGCCATGATGCGCGATGCGATCTTGGCGATGGGCTGCCCCACCACCTTGGCGACGAACGGCACCGTACGGGACGCGCGCGGATTGACTTCGAGCACATAAAGCTCGCCGTCCTTCAACGCGTATTGAACGTTCATCAGGCCGCCGACGTTGAGCGCCAGCGCCAGCTTGCGCGTCTGCTCCTCGATCGTCTTGATCACCTCGGGTGACAGCGAGCGCGGCGGCAGCGAACAGGCAGAATCGCCCGAATGAATGCCTGCTTCCTCGATGTGTTCCATGATGCCGGCCACGAACGCATCCTTGCCGTCGCACAGGCAGTCGACGTCGACCTCAACCGCATCGGACAGATAGCGGTCGAACAGCAGCGGGTTCTTGCCCAGTACCGTGTTGATCTGGCCGGTCTTGTCGTTCGGATAGCGCGCCTTGACGTCGGCCGGCACGAGGCCCGGCAGCGTGCCGAGCAGATAATCGTCGAACGTCGCCTGATCGTGGATGATCGCCATGGCGCGGCCGCCGAGCACGTAGGACGGGCGCACGACGAGCGGCAATCCCAACTCGGCCGCGATGAGCCGCGACTGCTCGACCGAATAGGCGATGCCGTTCTTGGGCTGCTTCAACCCGAGCTTGTCGAGCAACCGCTTGAAGCGGTCGCGATCTTCCGCGAGATCGATCGAGTCGACAGACGTGCCGAGGATTGGAATGCCGGCTTCTTCGAGCGCGTGGGCAAGCTTCAGCGGCGTCTGGCCGCCGAATTGAACGATCACGCCCTTCAGCGTCCCGGCTCGTTTCTCGACGTCGAGAATTTCGAGCACGTCCTCGGAGGTCAGAGGCTCGAAATAGAGTCTGTCCGACGTGTCGTAATCGGTCGACACCGTCTCGGGGTTGCAATTGACCATGATGGTCTCGTAGCCGGCGTCTGCCAGCGCGAAACAGGCATGGCAGCAGCAATAATCGAACTCGATTCCCTGCCCGATGCGGTTCGGTCCGCCACCCAGGATCACGATCTTGTCGCGCGTGGTGGGCTGGGCTTCGCACACCGGCGCGCCGCCGAACGGCGTTTCATAGGTCGAATACATGTAGGCGGTCGGCGATGCGAACTCGGCCGCGCACGTGTCGATCCGCTTGTAGACCGGGCGCACGTCGAGGTCGTGGCGCAACTTGCGCACCTCCGCCTCGCTGCGCCCCGAGAGCGAGCCCAGGCGCATGTCGGAAAAGCCCGCGGCCTTCAACATGCGCAGGTTCACCGCGTCCTTCGGCAGCCCGTGCTTGCGCACCTTGTTTTCCAGATCGACGATCTGCTGCAACTGGCGGATGAACCAGCGGTCGATCTTGCAGGCTTCGTAGATCTCGTCTTCCGGAACGCCGAGCCGCAGCGCCTGCGCGACGACGAGCAGCCGGTCCGGCGTGGGGGTTCCCAGCGCAGCCCGAACCGCATTGCGGTCGTCGCCATTGCCCAGGCCCTCGATCTCCATTTCATCGACGCCCGACATGCCGGTTTCGAGCGAGCGATAGGCCTTCTGCAGCGATTCCGCGAACGTGCGGCCGATCGCCATGGCCTCTCCGACCGATTTCATCGCGGTCGTGAGCAGCGGCTCGGCCCCGGGGAATTTCTCGAAGGCGAAGCGTGGAATTTTGGTGACCACGTAATCGATGGTCGGCTCGAAGGAAGCCGGCGTCGCCCCGCCGGTGATGTCGTTGGCGATTTCGTCGAGCGTGTAGCCGACAGCCAGCTTGGCCGCAACCTTGGCGATCGGAAAACCCGTCGCCTTGGAAGCCAGCGCCGACGAGCGCGACACGCGCGGGTTCATCTCGATGACGATCATCCGGCCGTTTTCCGGATTGACCGCGAATTGCACGTTCGATCCCCCGGTCTCGACGCCGATCTCGCGCAGCACCGCCAGCGAGGCGTCGCGCATGATCTGGTATTCCTTGTCGGTCAGCGTCAGCGCCGGAGCGACGGTGATCGAATCGCCGGTGTGGACGCCCATCGGGTCGATGTTCTCGATGGAGCAGATGATGATGCAATTGTCCGCCTTGTCGCGGACGACCTCCATCTCGTATTCTTTCCAGCCGAGCACGCTTTCCTCGACCAGAACTTCGCTCGTCGGAGAGGCGTCGATGCCGCGCTCGATGATCTCGATGAACTCGGCCTTGTTGTAGGCGATGCCGCCGCCGGTGCCGCCCATGGTGAAGGACGGCCGGATGATCGCCGGCAGGCCGATGTCGTCCAGAATGCCCAGCGCCTGGCTCAGCGTCTTGATCTGGTGGGACCGCGGCGTATCGAGCCCGATCTTGGTCATGGCGTCGCGGAACAGTTCGCGATCCTCGGCCTTGTCGATCGCCTCCGCGGTCGCGCCGATCATCTCGACGTCGAACTTCTCGAGCGTTCCCATTTTTTTCAGCGAGAGCGCGCAATTCAGCGCCGTCTGGCCGCCCATGGTCGGCAGCAGGGCGAAGCCGCCCGGCACGGCGTAGCGCTCCTTCTCGATGATCTTGGTGACGATCTCGGGAGTGATCGGCTCGACATATGTCCGGTCGGCCATGTCCGGGTCGGTCATGATCGTCGCCGGGTTCGAATTGACCAGGACGATCCGGTAGCCCTCCTCTCGGAGCGCCTTGCAGGCCTGGGTCCCGGAATAATCGAACTCGCAGGCCTGGCCGATCACGATCGGTCCGGCTCCGATGATCAGGATGGTCGAAATGTCTGTCCGTTTCGGCATGATCGTCCGCGTCTGGTCAGGCCGGCAGGCCGCGGCCCGCCGAGCGCACAAAAAAAGGCCGCGCTATCGGCCTCGAATGGCCGGAGCGCGTCCTCCGAAGACCCATGTAGGGCGTTCAGGCGGGAGCCCCGGCCCGAAAGTCGAGGCTGTTTAGCCGAAAAGCTCGGCTCTGGGAACCCCCGGCGACGCGCTCTGGAAGGCTTGGGCACGCCTTCGTCACCCCTCCCTAGCGGGTGACGCGGGTCGGGAGAACCGTTTTTTCGAACACCGTCTTGAACGACTCGTGGATCGTGTCGGCATTGTCCGCCAGATAGTAATTGTCCGGAGAGGCGCAGGCCTTCATCTGGCTGCTGATCTTGGGAATCCAGGGCTGAACGAAGCGGATGTAGGACGTATTGTCCGGGATGGCCTGAAATTTCGTCTCGATGGCCACGAGCGTGACGTCGCGGTTCTTGATGTCCGTACAGGCCCGGGTGTCCAGAGCGGCCGAATAAGGCTTGGCCCGGTCGCCAAGCGGCTTTTTCCACTCGTATTCGTCGACCGTCCGGTCGTCCGAAACGCCGTCCGAGACCAGCACCACGACGATTTTGGGCTTGTCGACCAGGTAGCCGTCTCCCGAGGTGGCGCCGGTCCTGGCGAGATCCGCCGCGAAGGTCTCCAGGGCCTTGTCCAGCATCGTATTGCCCTGGGTGGAGTTCCGGGTCATGTCGATGGCCTCCAGCTTCTTCGCCAGACTGGAGAAGTCGTCCGACATCGCATGCTGGACGGTCGTCTGGCGCTCGAAGGTCCGTACCTCGAACTTGAACTGCCCCGGCACGCGCTGGGCGTCCTCCGCGCTCTTCACTGCCTCGATGGCCGCGTCGCGCAGCGTGTGGATGCGGAGCTTGATGTTGTTCTTCGATGCGATGTCGGCGGTCGACACCGTTTCCGGGCCCGGTCCGTGGCAGGCGAATTCGCAGTTCTTCGCCACCGACCATTTCAGATCCTTCGTCAGCCTTCGCAACTCGCCCTTGCTGGCCTCGGTCGCCGCCAGGCCCATCGAAGCGGAATTGTCGAGAAGCAGATAGGTGTTCACATAGCGCGGCAGGCTGACGGAAACCGCGGTCTGTCCCCTCAGCCGAAAGGAGTCGATGGCGAACAGCCGCGCGATCGATGTCGTCATGTTGGCGTCGTAACTCAGGTTGGCGTCGATATTGCCGTCCTTGATGACGAACGCGACCTTGTTGCTGGGCTGGCCCAGATAGGAAATGTTCGGCAGGTTCGTGGCCAGATATTGCTGCGCCGCAGCCGCCGCGGCCGTCTTGGCCTTCTCGAGCGTTCCACCCTTCTCCGACGTCACCACGCGCGCAGCCCGCACGCCCGCGAGCGCCGCCGCATCGAGCGCGGTCTGCATGCGCGATTTCGACACCATCGCGAGCGTGTAGTCGATCGAAAGCCCCACGACGCCCAGCATCGGAACGAGCGCCAGCGCGAAGATCAGCACCACGGTTCCCCGCCGATCGTGAACCAGCCCGGCGAGCGGCTTCGAAAACTTGCGAAACGCCATGATCGAAACTCCGGAAAAATGACTTAGGTGCAATTGGCCGCAACGCCCGTGTTGGTGTTGTCGTAGCGAATGAGATTGCCCTGTCGGGGCTCGATGTAGACGGACCGTTCGATCCGTCTCGAGTTCAGGCTGAAGAATGCGTTGCCCACGACCGGTACGAACGGGTAGCTGACGTCCACCACGACGACCGATCCGGCGCCCGTGAGCAGGGCCGAGGGCAGTCCATCGGGTTCGTAATTGTCGCTCACGGCATTGAGCGGCTTCAGCACGGAACAGGACCGCCGACTGTTCGCCGTGATCCACACGGGCTTGGCTTCGAACGTCTTCGAGCCGGCGACAGGGCGGATCTCGACGCTCGCGAGATCGATCCGGATCCTGTCCCGCCAATTGGCGTAATCAGGCCCGCGTCCGCGCCGCACCTGCGGCACGATGAGCGAGGCCGCGTTTCGCACCATCTCGATGTCGACGGGCTTCAGCGTGGTGTCGAATTGCGACAGCATCAGCCCGATGTTGCTGGCCGCCTGGCTGACCCGAAAACTCTGATGCAGGTAACGCGAAAGCTCGAAGCCGCCCAGCAGCAACAGCAGGAGGAGCGGCAGGATGATGGCGAACTCGACCGCGGCCACCCCGCCCGTCGATCGCGAGAAGCCGCTGGCCCCGTGTGATTTCAGGAAGCGCATGAACCACCCAGCAGGTTGACGGTGTAGGGCTCGTTCTTGATCGGACGCCCGCTGACGATGACATGCGTCCCCGCGCCGTTGCGGATCGCCGGCGACAATTGCGAGGTGATCGCCGGCATCGCATAGGAGATCTGCAGATACGCCAGTTCTCCGGGTTTCCCGGGGCAGATCCTCTCGCCGTCCTTGGTGCTGACGATCAACTCGCCCTCCGAGGTGAAGAAGACATTCGATCCGACGCGCGTCTCCGCCATCGCGAAGACGTTGACGGTGACGCGGTCGCAATCCAGCAAGGCGGATAGTTTCGGGCAGATCACGGTCTTGCGAAAGCCGGAGCCATTCAGCCGGGCTCCCGAGGACTGCCCTGGAATCTGGCCGCTTTGCACCTGCCCGGTCATGATCTGCCGGGCGGCCGAGGTCGCGACATCGTCCAGCGTGCTCTGCACATAGGAGATCAGGCCGGTTTCCATGATGACGAACATCACAAGGCAGAACGGCAGCCCCACCAGAGCGAATTCCACCGCCGTGGCGGCCTTGGTCTCGTGTCGGAAGCGCGACGCCGAACGCGCGAAGCGACGAGGTAACCGCATGGGAAAGACCTAAAAAAAAATGCTTCGAAAAACAGACTGGAAAAGGCAATGCGCCTGTATAAGGCCCGGAGGTGAAGGATTGCTTACATCGATGCACACACCACGCGCCGTCCACCGGCCTCGGGGCTGACATGTCGCCCGCAAGTCGCTAGGACGGTGCCATGTCCCTCACCCGCCAGATGTCGGCTTTCGTCTTCGTTGGAGTTTTCGCCGCGGTCGCCCACTACGGGGCGCTGGTCGGGCTCGTCGAACTCGCCGGCTGGGCGCCCGTCCCCGCGACGCTCGTGGGCTACGTCTGCGGCGGCCTCACGTCCTACGTGCTCAACCGCCGCCACACCTTCGACAGCGATCGGTCGCACCGGGAGGCCGGCTGGCGCTTCGCCCTGGTGGCTGGCGTCGGCTTCGGCCTGACCTGGGTTTTGATGGTCCTGCTCGTCGAGCGCGCCGGCATTCCCTACCTGCCGGCCCAGGTGCTGACGACCGGCGTGGTGCTCGTCTGGAGCTTTCTCGCCAACAAGCTCTGGACGTTCGCGCCGACCGGCTCCTGAGACGAACCGAATGTTAAGCCTCGGCTGCGAGCTTGCGACATCGCCGCGCCCGTCGCGCCGCCGTCCGGATCGGCCTCGCCATGTTCAAGCTTCTGCTCGTCGTCCTCGTCGCCGTGATCGTCGGCTTCAATGGATTTCTCGCCTATAAGAACGAAGGGCTGAATTTCCATTCGACCCGCGAGGCCTCGGGCGACAAGACCCTGTGCAAATATTACACGCCGGTCCGGCTCTTCGACATTCAGATCGACGCGGGCCGCACCTGTCCGAGCCGCATTCTCGTGCGCTGAACCCTCAGGGCCATTTCACCATCGGGGGCATGGACGACAGGATCGAGTCGACGTTGCCGCCCGTCTTCAGGCCAAAAATCGTGCCGCGGTCGTACAGCAGGTTGAACTCGACGTAGCGCCCGCGCCGGATCAATTGCTCGTCCCGGAGACCTGGCGTCCAGGAGCGGTCCACGTTGGCGCGAACGATTTTCGGATAGATCTCGAGAAACGCCCGGCCGACGTCCTGCGTGAAGGCGAAATCCGCCTCCCAGCCGCTGTTTGCGGCATCACCGGCGGAATTCAGATAATCGTAGAAGATCCCGCCGATCCCGCGCGGCTCGTTCCGGTGCTTGAGGAAGAAGTACTCGTCGCACCACGCCTTGTACTTGTCGTAATCGGCCACGCCGGCGTGGCGTTCGCACACGTCCTTGAAAATGGCGTGGAACGCGACGGTGTCCGGGTCTTCCTGGGTGCGCCGCTTCATGAGCACCGGCGTCAGATCCGCCCCGCCGCCGAACCAGTTCTTCGAGGTCACGACGAAACGCGTGTTCATGTGTACGGTCGGGACGTTCGGGTTCCATGGATGGACGATCAGCGAAATGCCGGACGCCCAGAACCTCGGATCGACGTCCGCGCCCGGGATCTGCTTGGCGAATTCCGGCGCGAAGGAGCCGAAGACCGTCGAGGTATGGATTCCGGCTTTTTCGAACACCCTGCCGTGCAGCATGCCCATGGTTCCGCCACCGCCGGGCTCGCCGGTATGGTCGGTGCGGGTCCAGGGCTTGCGCTCGAACCGTCCGGGCGTGATCGGCGCCTCGTCGGCGAACGGCCCGTGGCACTCGTCCTCGACCGCCTCGAGAGCCGCAATGATCTGGCCCTGCAACTCTTCGAACCAGGCCTTGGCCCGCAACTGCCGGGCGGTCGTCTCGGTATGGGTCATGTGTTCTCTCGCATCTGGCGCAACGCCTCTCCCATTGCCATGGCGGCGGCCACCGCGACATTGAGCGAGCGCAAAGGCGGGCGCATCGGAATGGTGATTCGCGCATCCGCGGCGCCGTGCACGTGCGCGGGAACGCCGGCCGTCTCACGCCCGACCATGAGAATGTCGCCAGCCCGGAAACGAAAATCCGTATAGGGCATGTCCGCCCCCGTGGTGAGCAGCACCAGACGCTGCGGAATGCCCGCCGCGCCTTGCTCCGCCCGCCATCGCTCGAAGCCCTCGAACGAGACGTGCCGAACGATGTCCACGTGATCGAGGTAATCCATGCCGGACCGGCGGAAGTGTCTGTCGGACACCGGGAATCCGGCCGGCTCGACGATCGCCGCCGCGACCCCGAGGCAGGCGCAGGCGCGCAGCATGGTCCCGGCGTTCTGCGGAATGTCAGGCTGATAAAGCGCGAGCGTCAGGGGTGCTGGAACTTGGAGAGCATCGATCATCGCGCCAGCCCGTACCATCGGCACGCGCCATGCGCCAGCGATCAGGCGTGAATTGCGACGAACTCACGGCGGCGTGACTATGGACAAGCGCCCCGAAGGGTGCGAAATAGCGCCCGCTAAAAGGCATGTTCTGCCAGCCTCATCATCATGGTCATATGATGGTGGCGATGGGTCGCATTGCGGCGCTTGGGCGTGGACCGTAAGTGCAACGGGATACCGGCGCGGCCGGTCCTGAGACGCGTCCTGTTCGCGTGGCCCCATGGCCCGTCCCGGGACGAGAGCAGACGCGAGACAGAAGGTTTTGGGGGTTATCGTGGCAGAAGCAACGACGGTCGAGCCGACCCGCAGGGATTTCCTCTATATCGCCACCGGCGCCACGGCGGCAGTCGGCGTCGGCGCGGTGGTCTGGCCGCTCGTCAGTCAGATGAACCCCGATGCCTCCACGCTGGCGCTGGCTTCCACGGAAGTGGACATCAGCCAGTTGGCCGAAGGCGGCAGCATGACGGTCAAGTGGCGCGGCAAGCCGGTCTTCATCCGGCACCGCACCAAGAAGGAGATCCAGGACGCCGAGGCGACTCCGCTTGCCGAACTCCCCGATCCTGAGACCGACGCTGCCCGTGTCAAGAAGCCGGAATGGCTCGTCGTGATCGGCGTCTGCACCCATCTCGGCTGCGTGCCGCTCGGCCAGCAGGGCGATTACGCCGGCTGGTTCTGTCCCTGCCACGGCTCCCACTACGACACCTCGGGTCGAATCCGGAGAGGCCCTGCTCCGCGCAACCTCGAGGTTCCCGTGTACCAGTTCGTTTCCGACACGACCGTGCGGATCGGCTAAGCTCCGGCGAGACGCGGGCTTGCCCGCGCTGCCGACGCGCCTCTCCTGCGGCCCGAATGCGCCGATGATCTGCGAACAGAGTGAATGACATGAGCGGACCTTCAACTTACGTCCCCACGAGCGCCGTCGGCCGCTGGTTCGAAAGCCGGTTGCCCATCATGGGGCTCATCCACAGCTCGTTCGTGGCCTATCCCGTGCCGCGGAACCTCAACTACTTCTGGACCTTCGGCGGCATCCTCTCGCTCATGCTGGTTGCCCAGATCGTCACCGGCATCGTGCTGGCGATGCACTACACGCCGCATGTCGACTACGCCTTCAACTCGGTCGAGCACATCATGCGCGACGTGAACTGGGGCTGGTTCATCCGCTATGCGCACGCCAACGGCGCCTCGATGTTCTTCGTCGCCGTCTACATCCACATGCTGCGCGGGCTTTACTACGGCTCCTACAAGGCGCCGCGCGAGGTTCTCTGGATTCTCGGCGTCATCATCTTCCTGCTGATGATGGCCACGGCCTTCATGGGCTACGTGCTGCCGTGGGGCCAGATGAGCTTCTGGG